>JBIITU010000375.1:0-3555 GCA_044340335.1 Steroidobacteraceae bacterium | reverse complement strand
CCCATCGGTGGTCTCGGCGCAGGCCTGATCGCGAGGCGCGTCGCGCCCTCGCAGATCAGGATTGACGAAAACCCAGCGCGCCCGGGTTCAGGCGCGTGTGCGGATCCACGACTGCCTTCATGGCCGTGAGGATCCGGTCCGTCGCCGGATCCAGCGATTCGCGATAAAGATAAGTCTTGCCGATCTGATTCGAAGCGGCGCCCATCTCGGCGAACATCTGCACGAGTTCCGCACGCACCCGCGCCACCAGCTCCCGTGCGGCTGGATTCGGCGCCGGCCGGTCGAACCTGGCGAGCACCTCGGGACTCGGCAACTGCTCGTGGATCGGCAGCCACTCGTCGAACCAGTGGAACACCGGCTCGAAACTGAAGGCATGGTTGTTGATCGCGATCAGCAGGTGGCTCATCCAGACTCCATGCTCCCGCATCGCTTCGCGGTGCGGCGCCAGCACCGCCTCGCTCGCAGCCATGATCCGCGTGGCATCCGAGTGCGCGACTTTCGCATTCAGTGCCGCCCACCGATCGCCCTTCGGACCGAGTACGCCATCCGGCGCCGGGAACAGGCTCGCGCGCACCGCTTTCGGAATGGAATTGACGATCTCCATGCCGCCGGCCGTTTCGCAGGCGTGCCGGCACGCGGCCAGGTCGGCCTCGATGACAGCCTCGGCCCGCCCGGCCGCCACGACGTGAAGTGAGTACGCGCCCTCGGGGACGAAGTTGCGCCCGCCGGCCACCATCTCCGCGCCCTCGCGCAGCCCCTTCAACAGGCTCGAACCGCCCTTGACGACGTTCAGCAGCGTCTTCGCGCCCTGCGCAAGGCTGGTGCTCTCGAGATTCTTGCGGGTGGTTTCCGGATCGAAGACGTAGGCTTCTTCAGCCGCACCGGTCCGGGCCACTGCCGACAATGCCGCACCCGCCTGTGCCATGGATGCGAACGCAAACGACGCATAACCGTAGTGCTGCGGCATTTCGATCAGCCGGAACGTGGCCTGCACCTTCACGCCAAGCGCGCCGGAATCGTGCACGAACAGGCCGGACAGGTCGGGGCCGTAGGTCCGATAGAACGGCTTCGTGACGTTGCGGAATGCTGCCTGGCCGGTGCGCACCAGCGTGCCGTCGGCCAGCACCACTTCGATACCGAGCATGCAGTCAGCCGCGGTGCCATGGCGGGCGGTGGCCAGGAACAACGCGCCGTTCGACAGGCCGCCACCGACCGTCGCCTGCGCACCCGAGAACGTGCCGAAGAACGGCAGGCGCAGGCCGAGCGGTGCGAGAGCCTCGTAGATGCGCTTCCACGTGACGCCCGCTTCGACAGTGATGTACATGTCACCGGCGTTGATCTCGACGATGCGATCGAGCTTCGCCGTGTCGACCATCAGGGTCCGCGGCCCAGTCGCAAGATAGCCCCCCGTGTACGACATGCCACCGCCGCGCGCGACGATGGCATAGCCGGCCGCCGTTGCCGCGCCGACGGCGCGCGCGAGCCGCTGCTTGTCGCGTGGCATGAGCACCGCATCGACAAGCGCACCGGACATGTATACGTCGCTCGAGGCCGCGCGCCGCGCTGCGTCGTCCAGCCGCACTTCATCGGCATCCAGCACGCCCTGCAAGGCTTCGATCATGATCCGGCTCCATTTGATGAGCTGCCACTGTAGCGGCATCGGGCGCCCGCCGTCAGCCCGCGCATACGCACTCGTGCGGATGGCGGACAGCGGCGGGACCGACCATGATCACCGGACAACCAAGGGGGTACACCATGCAGCCGCTTCGCCGCATCCTCGTCGCAATCAAGGATCCGTCTGCCCGCTCCATGCCCGCCGTCAAGAAAGCCGCGCAGCTCGCGCGCGCCACGGGCGCACAGCTCGAGTTGTTCCACTGCCTGTCCCAAACCGTGCTGGTCGACGCCGTCAGCGGCGGCGGCGCGGGACTGCGCAAGTATCAGGCCGACGTCGTCGCCAAGACGCGGGCCAAGCTCGAGAAGATTGCCGATGGCGTGCGTCGCCACAAGGTCGACGCGGTCGTCGCCGCAGAGTGGGATCACCCGCCGTCCGAAGCCATCGTGCGCCGGGCACTGAAGACCAAGGCGGATCTGATCGTCGCCGAGCGCCATGCCGGTCGGCGCATCGCCGGCGCGATCCTCAGCTATACGGACTGGGACCTGCTGCGTCTTGCGCCCTGCCCCGTGCTGATCATCAAGACTCCCAAAGCCTACCTGCATCCGTCCATCGTGGCCGCGGTCGATCCGCTGCACTCGCACGCCAAGCCTGCCAAGCTCGATGCCGAGATCCTGAAGGCCGCCGTCGCACTCAAGGGCATGCTGCGCGGTTCGCTGACCATCGTGCACGCCTATCCGCCGCCGGTGGTCGTCACCGGCGCCTGGGTATCTGGCCCGGTCGTGACACCGATCGGCTCGCAGACCGAAACCGAGCGCATGGTCCGCAGTGCGCTGGATGAAGAACTCTCGCGGCTGCCAATGCCGGCACACAAGGTGGCGCTGGTCTGCGGCCCGCCACGCGAGGTGATCCCGGAACAGGCGCGGCGCGCGAAGGCTGCCATTGCCGTCATGGGTGTCATGTCGCGGTCGGGCCTCAAGCGCTTCTTCGTCGGCAACACCGCCGAAACCGTGCTCGACGCGCTTCCCTGCGACGTGTTGGTGCTGAAGCCGGGTCGCTACAAGACGACGGTGCCGCGCGGTTCGCGCGGACCGCAGTTGATGACGCTGCCGATTGCAACCGCCGGCTGACGCGCCCGACGAGTCAGCTCACCGCCAACGCAGCCCAGGCGCCTGCCACCATCAGCACGATGGAAGGCGCCAGGCGCTGCGCATACATGCGCCCGCCCGAACTGGCCGCGACCACCAGCTTGGTCACTGAGTTTGTCGTCGCGGCGAGCAGCACTGCCGTAGCGGCGACCCCCCCGCCGAGTGCCCCGCGTTGCGCCAGCGATGCTGCTGAGGCCGCAGCGGAATGGGCATCGGCGAACCCGCCGACGGTAATGCCAACCAGGGCACCGGTCGATCCGAACTGTCGCTCGAGCGCGGCCGCGACCACCAGCAAGGTCGTGACGGTCACGCTGAACACCAGGGCCTGGCGCGGCTGGAACGCACGCCCCGTCGTCACCCCCTCGTAGGTGCGCTGCGCGCGCGTCCAGAACCACGCGCCGCTCAGCACGGCAACGGCACCCATGACCGCCAGAGCCGGTGCAAGGCGCGCGAGCAACGGCGGATTCACGACGCCGAGCACCAGCGCGAGCTGTGCAACGGTAGCAACGTTGGACCACGCGGCACCAGCGACGCAGGCCGGCAGCCACTCGGGGTGGGCGCGGGTGCGTGCGCCCAGCGCCGCAATCGTCGCGGCACTCGATACGAAACCTCCGAACAGACCTGCCAACGGCAGACCGCGCCCGGGCCCGAGCGCCCGCTGCGCCATGTAGCCAAAGCTGTTGATGACGAGCACGATGACCGTCAGCTTCCAAACCACGTAAGGATTGATCGCGCCGAGCGGATCCACCGCGCGATCCGGCATCAGCGGCAGGATCACGAGCGCGGCACCGGCCA
>JBIITU010000296.1:0-4432 GCA_044340335.1 Steroidobacteraceae bacterium | reverse complement strand
AAATAGAACGCGTCGTGCATCGCGCGGGCCGGGTGGTCCGCGGGAATGTTCAGCGCCGTGAAGTTGTGGAAGTCGTCTTCGATCTCGGGACCGGACGCCACGCCGAAACCGGCCTCGCGGAACAGCTGCTCCATCCGCAGCCGCGCCTTGGTGACCGGATGCAGGCCGCCCTGCACTTCACCGCGCCCCGGCAGCGTGACATCGATGCGGCCCGCTTCAAGTGCCGTCGCAATCGCCGCGGCGGACAGCGCAGCCTGGCGCGCCTCGATGGCGGCCTGCACGCGTTCCTTGGCTTCGTTGATGCGGGCGCCCGCAGCCGGTCGCTCGGCGGCCGGCAGCGCGCCCAGGGACTTCAATTGTTCGGTGAGCAGGCCCTTCTTGCCGAGCCAGTGCACGCGCGCGGCATCGAGGGCCGCGAGCTCACCGCTCGCGGCCACTTCTTCGAGAGCCTGCGCCGTCAGGGAGGCGAGATCGCTCATGCTGCGACCCCGCGTCAGGCGATGCCGAGTGCTGCCTTGACCTTGCCTGCGAGCACCGCAAACGCCGCTTCGTCATGCACGGCGATGTCGGCCAGCATCTTGCGGTCGATTTCGATCGCGGCAATCTTGAGGCCGTTGATCATGCGGCTGTACGACAGCCCATGGATGCGCGCGGCCGCGTTGATGCGCTGGATCCACAGCGCGCGGAAATCGCGCTTCTTCAGGCGACGGCCGGTATACGCATACTGGCCGGCCTTGATGACGGCCTGCTTCGCGACGCGATAGACCTTGCGCCGCGCGTTGTAATAACCCTTGGCCTTGCCAAGGACCTTCTTGTGGCGCTTACCTGCGGTAACGCCGCGTTTCACTCTTGCCATGGTTGGTTCCTCGCGTGGATTACTTCAGGTGCGGCAGCAGCTGGACGAGACGACCGACGTCGCTCTCGTGCACCAGGCTGGAACCGCCCGACCGAAGCTGACGCTTGGTCTTGCGAGGTTTGTGGCCGAGGTTGTGCCGACGGCCTGCCGAATAGGATTTGAACCCATTGGCAGTCTTGCGAAAACGCTTTGCCGCGGCCCGGTTGGTCTTCAACTTGGGCATTGCTCTAACTCCATTTATGGCCCCGGTCACAAGCCTGCTTGCGCAGGCCGCTACGGGCGGAATCCCCAGCTTGCGCCGGAGATCACTTCTTTTTTGGTGCCAACATCATGACCATCTGCCGCCCTTCCATCAGGGGGTTCTGTTCGACCGTCGCCACGACGGCGAGGTCTGCAGAAACCCTGGCGAGAAGCTTGCGACCGATATCCTGGTGCACCATCTCTCGGCCACGGAACCTCAGGGTTACCTTGGCCTTGTCACCCTCGGCCAGGAAGCGGGTCAGGTTACGCAGTTTGACCTGGTAATCGCCTTCTTCCGTGCCGGGACGAAACTTCACTTCCTTGACTTGCTGCTGCTTCTGCTTCTTCTGCGCACTGTGGGTTTTCTTCTTCTGTTCGAAGAGGAACTTCCCGAAGTCCATGATGCGCACGACAGGCGGCTCGGCCGTCGGGGACACTTCGACGAGATCCAGTTCGCTCGAAGTGGCGAGTTGGAGAGCCTCGAAGCGAGTCATGATGCCCGCTTGGGATCCATCTGCCGCGATCACGCGCACCTGCGGCGCCGTGATTTCCTCATTGCGCCGAATGCGCTTGCTTGCAGTCGAGATAAGTCAATCCTCCATAGTCTGGCGCCCGCGGCTATCGAGCTCGACGCGCAGGCGATCCACGAAGGATTGCAGCGACATCGTGCCCAGATCCTTGCCGCTACGAGTGCGCACGGATACGAGACCCGCTGCTACTTCCTTGTCGCCTGCCACCAATAGGTAAGGCACGCGTTGCAGCGTGTGCTCGCGGATCTTAAAGCCGACTTTTTCGTTACGCAAGTCGGTCTCGGCCCGAACCCCCTGATTTTTAAGGAATTCGGCAGATTTGGCGACGTAATCGGCCTGGCGGTCGGTAATCGACATCAAAACCGCCTGGGTCGGGGCCAGCCAGGCCGGCAGTCGGCCGGCGTGGTGCTCCAGCAGAATGCCGAAAAACCGCTCCAGCGAGCCGAAAATGGCCCGGTGCAGCATGACGGGCGTCTGCTTCTGGCTGTGCTCGTCGATGTAGTGCGCGCCGAGGCGACCCGGCAGGTTCAGATCGACCTGCAGCGTGCCGCACTGCCAGTCCCGGCCGATGGCGTCGCGCAGCACGAACTCGAGCTTGGGGCCGTAGAACGCGCCCTCCCCCGGGTTCAACGTGTACTCGATGCCCGCAGCATCGGCGGCCTGCTTCAGCGCAGCCTCGGCGCGATCCCAGACCTCATCCGAGCCGACCCGCTTCTCCGGACGATCGGAGAACTTGATGCGCACGTCGTCGAAGCCGAAGTCCTTGTAGATGTCGAGGATCAGCTGCGTCACCGCGACAGACTCGGCGGTGATCTGGTCCATCGTCACGAAGATGTGCGCATCGTCCTGCGTGAACGCGCGCACGCGCATCAGGCCGTGCAGCGCACCCGAAGGCTCGTAGCGATGCACCTTGCCGAACTCGGCAAAGCGGATCGGCAGGTCGCGATAGCTGCGCAGACCCTGCTTGAAGATCTGCACATGGCCCGGGCAGTTCATCGGCTTGATCGCGTAGACGCGCTCGTCGGGCGTCTGCGTCGTGAACATGTTCTCGCCGAACTTTTCCCAGTGGCCCGAGGCTTCCCACAGGCTGCGGTCCATCAGTTCGGGGCCATTGACCTCTTCGAACCCGGCCGCTTCCTGCTTCGTGCGCATGTAGGAGATCAGCGTCTGGAAGATGCGCCAACCCTTGGGATGCCAGAACACGGCGCCCGGCGCTTCTTCCTGCATGTGGAAGAGATCCAGCTCGCGCCCGATCTTGCGATGGTCGCGCTTCTCGGCTTCTTCGAGACGCGTCAGGTACGCGGCCAGGTCTTTCTCGTTCGCCCAGGCCGTGCCGTAGATGCGCTGGAGCATCTCGTTGCGCGAATCGCCGCGCCAATAGGCGCCGGCGACCTTCATCAGCTTGAAGACCTTGAGCTTGCCCGTGGTCGGCACGTGCGGACCGCGGCACAGGTCGACCCAGTCGCCCTGCCCGTACAGCGAGATGGGCTCGGTGGACGGGATGCTCGCGATGATCTCGGCCTTGTAATGCTCGCCGAGATTCTTGAAAAACTGCACCGCTTCGTCGCGCGGCATCTCGGTGCGCTTCACCGGCAGATCGGCTTTGACGATCTCCGCCATCTTCGCTTCGATCGCGACGAGGTCTTCCGGCGTGAAGGGGCGCTTGTAGGCGAAGTCGTAGTAGAAGCCATCCTCGATGACGGGGCCGATCGTGACCTGCGCATCGGGGAACAACGACTGCACGGCCTGCGCGAGCAGGTGCGCCGTGGAGTGGCGGATGATCTCGAGCGCTTCCGGGGATTTATCGGTGACGATCGCGAGCGAAACGTCGCGATCGATCACATACGAGGTATCGACCAGCTTGCCGTCGAACTTACCGGCCAGCGCGGCCTTGCGCAGGCCCGCACCGATGCTCGCGGCCACCGCATCGACGGTCACGGGTTCAGCGAAGGTCTTCTGGCTGCCATCGGGCAGCGTGATCACGGGCATCGCAAACGACTCCGCACGGGGGCCTCAAGCAAGAAAGGGCGCTTCCGCCGCGCGAAAACGCCCTTCTGGAATCTGGTAGGCGCGAGTGGGATCGAACCACCGACCACCACCATGTCAAGGTGATGCTCTACCACTGAGCTACGCGCCTGTGGAAAGGTCGCGAACGATACCGGAGGCGCGCCCACGGCGCAAGCGAATGCCTGCCCGGTCAAGGGCTTAGCCGGAGCCCGTCAGCCCGCCCGGGTGCCGGGCAGACCCAGTTCCGCCCGCTTCAGCTGCTCGATCTCGTCGCGCAACCGGGCCGCCGCTTCGAATTCGAGGTTGCGGGCCTTGCGGAGCATCTCGGCCTCCAACTGCTTGATGCGCCGCGCGATCTGCTCCGGCCGCAGGTCGATGACGTTCTCGCCCGCCCCGCCTCCGGCGACGTCGGCCGCCGCCACCGCGCGCTGCGTGGTCGCGCCGGGACGGCCGCGCTTGCGACCGCTGCCGGGGATGGGCCGATCGGCGATACCCTCGCCGCGCGCGCCTTCCATGACATCGGCCACGCTCTTGGTGATGCCCCGCGGCGTGATGCCGTGCAGGGTGTTGAACTCGATCTGCTTGTGGCGGCGGCGCTCGGTTTCATCGAGCGCCCGGCGCATCGAACCGGTGATCTTGTCGCCGTACAGGATCGCCCTGCCATTGAGGTTGCGCGCCGCGCGACCGATCGTCTGGATCAGCGAATTCTCGCTGCGCAGGAAGCCTTCCTTGTCGGCATCGAGGATCGCGACCAGCGCGACCTCGGGCATGTCGAGGCCCTCGCGCAGCAGGTTGATGC
>JBIITU010000295.1:0-4440 GCA_044340335.1 Steroidobacteraceae bacterium | reverse complement strand
CGCCACATCGTGGAAGGTCATGACCGGGTCGGGGCCGGTGATGTCGTAGCACTGGCTGTGGTGCTGCGCGGAGTTCGCATCCGTCAGGATGTGCGCGAGAAACAAGCCGGCGTCGTTGTTGTCGGTGAGTGCGACGGTGCCATTGCCCATGGGCATCGACAGCTTGCCGCTGGCACGCGCCGACTTCACCGAGCCGCGGAAGTTCTGCATGTAGAAGCTCGGGCGCACGAAGGTCCACTTCATGCCCGACGCCATGATCGCGTCTTCGGCCGCGATGTGCGCGAGCGGGATCGGGCTCTGCGTGCCGCGCACGGCCTCGGGTGACGACAGCTTGATCAGCCACGCAAGGCCGGCTTCCTTCGCCGTGCGCGTGAACGCAAGTTCGGCCGGTTCCTGATGCTCGCCATTGGGCATCACGAGCAGCGCGCGGTCGATGCCGGCCAGCGCGCGCTTGACGGCGGCGGCGTCCTCGATGTCGCCTTTTACGAGTTCGACGCCCTGATCCGCCCAGGCCTTGGCCTTGTCCAGATCGCGGACCAGCGCGCGGAACTTCACGCCCTTCGCGAGCAGGCCCCGCGCTGTCGCGCCGCCGATGTTGCCGGTGATGCCTGTGAGCAGAATCATAGATGTCTCCGCGATTGGACTGGGCCCGACGAGCTGTCAGGGGCGCCTATCGTATACGGACTTCCGGCGGGTCGTGGCGCGGGCCGGCCGCAGTGCCCGCAGTCCGGTTTGCGGCCGGATCCGTGGCCAACCCCCGCTTGCCGGTCAACGGGGCTATCCTGTTGAGGCACATGCCTTCGGCAGAACAATTTACGCCCAAACTGGTCACGGTCCTGAGGGAGGGCTACGGTCGGCGTGAGTTCGCAGCGGATGCCATCGCTGCGCTGACGGTGGCCATCGTCGCGCTGCCGTTGTCGATGGCGATCGCCATCGCTTCCGGACTGGAACCCGAGCGCGGTTTGTACGCCGCGATCATCGGCGGATTCCTCGTCTCGGCGCTGGGCGGCAGCCGCCACCAGATCGGCGGTCCGGCTGGCGCGTTCATCGTGCTGGTCGCCGGCACGGTCGCAACGCATGGCGTCGAGGGCCTGCTGATCGCGACGCTGCTGTCGGGTCTGATCCTGATGCTGGCCGGCTGGCTGCGCCTCGGCACCTACATTCGCTACATCCCTTATCCGGTCACGGTCGGGTTCACGGCCGGCATCGCGGCCATCATCTTTGCGAGCCAGATCCGCGACCTGCTGGGACTGACACTGCCGGGCGCCGAGCCGCCCGCGCTGTGGCCGAAGCTCGAGGCTCTGGCCGGCGCATTGTTCTCGTTCACGCCGGCGGCGATCGGTGTGTCGCTGCTGACAATAGCGATCATCGTGGGGTTGCGGCGCTGGCGGCCGCGATGGCCGAACCTGCTGATCGCCGTGGGCGTCGCCTCGCTCGCGACCGTCGCGCTGCAATGGCCGGTCGAGACAATAGGCTCACGCTTCGGCGGTATCCCGCAATCGCTGCCGATGCCGTCACTGCCGATCCATGACTGGCGCCAGGTCGTGACCATGCTGCCGGTCGCAGCGTCGTTCGCGCTGCTGGGCGCGATCGAAAGCCTGTTGTCGGCGGTGGTGGCAGACAGCATGAGCGGACGACGGCATCGCTCGAATGGCGAATTGGTCGCGCAGGGTGCGGCGAACATCGGCTCGGCTTTGTTTGGCGGCATGTGCGTGACAGGCACGATCGCGCGCACGGCCACGAACGTGCGCTCCGGCGCCCACGGGCCGGTGTCAGGCATGCTGCATGCACTGATCCTGCTGGCCTTCGTGCTGTTTGCGGCGCCGCTCGCGGCCTACGTGCCGCTCGCCGCGCTTGCCGGCGTGCTCGCAACCGTGGCGTGGAACATGGCGGAGAAGCATGCCTTCGCGACGCTGCTGCGCAGCTCGCGCGCCGATGCGGTCGTGCTGCTCGCCACCTTCGGGTTGACGCTGTTCCGCGACCTGATCGAGGGCATCGTCGTCGGCTTTGCATTGAGTGCGCTGCTGTTCATTCATCGCATGTCGGCCGCAGTCGGCGTCGAAGGCGTCGACGTCGAGCGCGATGCGGAGGCGGGCGCCGCCGCTTACGAAGCGGGTCGCGATACGGTGGTCTACCGGATCACGGGTGCGTTCTTTTTTGGCGCTGCAGCCTCGGTGGCAGCTGCGCTCGATCGGATCGCCGAGCGACCGCGCTGGTTCGTGCTGGATTTCTCGGGCGTGGCAGTCATCGATTCGACCGCGGCGACGACTGTCGAGGGCTTCGTGCGCAAGCAGCGCGCGCGTGGTGCCCAAGTGTTCATCGTCGGCGCTTCGCGCCCCGTGCGCACTGAGCTGTTGACGCACGGCGTGCGTGAGCCCGAGGTACGCTTCCGCGCCGACGTGCAGTCGGCGCTGCAGGAACGCGGCGAGGAAACCTGATGACGAGACTCAGATTGTTTTTTGTCCTTCTGTTGCTGGCTACGCCCTGCGGCGCGCTGGCGTCTGGCGCGCCGAAGGCGACCGGCGCACCACTGGCGACACGCGCGGTCGCAATCGCGACAGGCGATGGTCCCGGGCAAGCCAGCGTAGCCGTCGATCCGCGCGAAGGCTTCGTCGTGACCTGGCAGGAGCAAGATGGCAGTGGCCACGCACTGCGTTTCGCCGTTGTCGATCGCGAGGGTCGCGAGCGGCGGCGCGGGCTGGTGGCACGCGGCGAGAACTGGTTCATCAACTGGGCCGACTTTCCTTCGCTGACGGTGCTCGACAACGGCGACTGGGTCACCCACTGGCTGGTGCGCAACGGTGAGGATCCGCACGGCTACGACATACGGCTCGTGCGCTCGCGCGATGCGGGCCGTACCTGGGAGACTCCGGTCAGTCCGCACGATGACGGCACGCCAACGCAACATGGCTT
The DNA here is from genome assembly GCA_044340335.1 of Steroidobacteraceae bacterium. Classification (GTDB taxonomy): domain Bacteria; phylum Pseudomonadota; class Gammaproteobacteria; order Steroidobacterales; family Steroidobacteraceae; genus UBA964. The sequence continues at coordinate 1,527 of JBIITU010000295.1, read as the reverse complement.
TGTGTCGCTCGTGCCGGCGGGAAGTGATCGCGTGCTTGTCATCTGGCTCGACGGCCGTCGCGGTGCCGCGGTGGGGCATGACGCCGATGCTGTACATGGCGATGCACACGATCACGATGAGACCATGGCCATCCGCAGCGTCCTGCTGTCGCGTGATGGCGTGCCGCGCGAAGCGCGCGAGCTCGATGACAGCACCTGCAGCTGCTGCCAGACCGACGCGCTCCGGGTCGCGGGCCGCACGCTGGTCGCGTATCGCAACCGCACGCCCGATGAGATACGTGACATCGCCATCATGCAGCGCACGGGCACCGGTGAGTGGTTGGCGCCGAGCGTGCTGCACGACGACGGCTGGCGCATCGAGGGTTGCCCAGTCAATGGCCCCGCGATCGCGGCCGCCGGCGAGAGCGTCCTGGTGGTCTGGCCGACCGCAGCGCAGAACGAAATGGAGACTCGCTATGTCATCCGACCGACAGCGCGCCTTGCCGACGGCACTGCCGGGCCAATGCGCGTGCTGGCGCCCGGTGCTCAGATGCGCGGTCGACTCGATGCTGCTGCTTGGGGCCGGGGATTCCTGGTCACGTGGCTGGGCCGGGAAGCCGACGTCGATGGCCTGCATTTGGCGCAGCTTGGCGGCGATGGCGCGGTGGTCGCGCAGCAGACGCTGGTGTCGCTGCCGCTCGGGCGCATCAGCGGCAATCCGCGACTCGCAAGCTGGCGTGACCGCGCGCTCGTCGTCTGGGTCGAACCCGGGAACGGAACGCAGGGAGCGCGACTCGCCGGCGCCATCGTCGCCACGCCCGACCGTCAGCGCAGCGCGCAGCTCAGGTGACGGCGTCGATGAACCGCGCCAGCGCGCGGATCTGTGCATCGCTGAGCGAGTCCGCGTACGAAGGCATGGCGTTGAGACCCTCGCGCAGCGCTGTCTCGACGCGCGCGGCATCGGGCTGCAACTCATCCAGCGATGGACCTACTGCGCCCGTGGCTTCCACGGCCTGCAGCGCATGACAGGTCGCGCAGGAGGGCATCACGCTCTTGAAAAGCGTGCGGCCGAGCGCGATCTCGGTCGCGCTGTCGGCGTCGTCGGCGTATCCCGGGGACACCGCCAACGGTGCAGACAGCATCAGCAGGCCCGCCAATGCAAAGCGGCTGCGCATCAGCCCTGCACCTGTACGCGCACCGCGTGATCGAGCCAGCTGTTGTTGTTGTAGCCGCTGAGGTTCTCCATGCGCTCACGCGGCTGCACGTTGCCGCGCGCGTCGACGGCGCGACTCGCAAGCAGGTATTCGCCTGCGGGCAGGTCGACCTCGAGTGAGAACTGACGCCACGCGTAGCGGCCGAGATCCGGGCCAACGAGCTTCGCGCGCTGCCAGCGTTCGCCGCCGTCGATCGATACTTCGACGCGACGCACAGCCTGCGTGCCACCGAATGCCACGCCCTGGATCACCGCAGGGCCGCTGCGCAACTGCGACTGCGCCGGGCTCGGTGAGTTGATCCATGACTTGACGTTCATCTGCAGCACCGATGGCT
>JBIITU010000294.1:0-4456 GCA_044340335.1 Steroidobacteraceae bacterium | reverse complement strand
GACGACGTGATCGACCTCGAGCAGCTCGGCCTTGCCGTCGACATCGATATGCAGCCCGGCGTCGTCGATGCGCTGGTAGCTGATGCCACCGCGCATGACGACGCCGCGCTGCTGCAGCGTGCGGCGATGGATCCAGCCAGTCGTTGCTCCCAGCGTGGCGCCGAGTCGACCGGGCTTGCGCTGCAGCAGCCAGACCTTGCGCGGTGTCGCAGGTGCCTGCGCCGCCGCCAGACCGCCGTCACTGGCCAGCGTCGCATCGATGCCCCACTCCTCGAGATAAGGCACGAGCGGCACGGCATCGGCGGGCGTCGCGCCGGGCACGGCGTCGGGTGCGTGCGTCGAAGTCAGGAAGGTGGCGACGTCGAAGCCAATGCCGCCGGCACCGATGATGGCGACCCGCTGTCCCGCGACGCGCCGGCCGGACAACAGCTCGGGGTAGCGGATCGCCTTCGGATGCTCTATGCCGGCGATGGCGGGATCACGCGGTCGCACGCCGCTCGCAAGGACCACATGGTCGAAACCGGCGGCCGCGAGCTCGGCGGCCGTCGCGGTGACGCCGAGGCGGCACTCGACGCCGAGCACGGCCAGCCGCGCGGCGAAGTAGCGCAGCGTCTCGTGAAACTCTTCCTTGCCCGGCACCTCGCGCGCATAGCGGAACTGGCCGCCGAGATCGGCATCGCGCTCGAACAGCGTGACGCGATGGCCGCGCTCGGCGCAGGCGGTCGCACACGCGAGGCCCGCCGGGCCGCCGCCGACCACGGCAATACGCTTGGGTGCTCGGGCCGGGGTCAGCACCAGCTCTGTTTCGTATCCCGCGCGCGGATTGACCAGGCAGCTGGCGCGCTGTTTGCTGAACACATGATCGAGGCAGGCCTGGTTGCAGGCGATGCAGGTGTTGATTTCGCGCTCGCGTCCGGCAGCGGCCTTCGTGAGCCAGTGCGGATCAGCCAGCAGCGGTCGCGCCATCGACACCAGGTCGGCATCGCCGTCGGCGAGCACGCGCTCGGCCACGGCCGGATCGTTGATCCGGTTGGTCGCAACGACTGGCACGGGACTGACCGCGCGCAGCCGGCGCGTGACCCAGCTGAACGCCGCGCGGGGCACCATGCCGGCGATCGTCGGCACCCGCGCTTCGTGCCAGCCGATGCCGGTGTTGAGCAGGCTGACGCCCGCCTCGCCCAGCGCCTGCGCGAGCCAGGCCGTATCCTCGAAACTGCTGCCATGTTCGACCAGATCGAGACAGGAAATCCGGAACATCAGGATGAAATCCGGCCCGGTCGCGGCGCGCGTGCGGCGCACGATCTCGAGCGCGAGGCGCGCGCGATTCTCGCGCGATCCGCCCCACTCGTCCGTGCGCCGGTTGGTGCGCGGCGCGAGGAACTGGTTGATGAAGTAACCCTCGGATCCCATGATCTCGACGCCGTCGTAACCTGCCTCGCGGGCGAGCTGCGCACAGCGGACAAAATCCTCGATCTGGGATTCGATGCCGGCAGCGCCCAGTTCGCGCGGCCGGAACTTGTTGATCGGGGCGCGCTCGGCGCTGGCGCTGACGATCAGCGGGTGGTAACCGTAGCGGCCCGTGTGCAGGATCTGCATGCAGATGCGCGCGCCCTCGGCGTGAACCGCGTCCGTGACCAGCCGGTGGCGCGCGACCTCGCGCCGCGCCGACAACTTGCCCGCGAACGGCGCGATCCAGCCAGTGCGGTTCGGCGCGATGCCGCCGGTGACGATCAGCCCGACGCCGCCGCGCGCGCGCTCGGCGAAATAGGCGGCGAGCTTGGGGTAGTCGCGGGCCCGGTCTTCGAGACCGGTGTGCATCGACCCCATGACAAGACGGTTGCGCAGCGTGACGCCGGAGACCGCCAGGGGCGCGAGCAGATGCGGGTAGTTCATGCGGTCCGCATAGTAGCATTGCGCCATGAAACACTGGTTCAAGAGCGACAACACCTCCCCCGCCTGCCCCGAGGTGATGCAGGCGCTGCTCGACTGCAATCGGGGTTACGCGGCAGCCTATGGCGACGACGACTGGAGCCGGCGGCTCGACGACGTATTCTCGAGCTGGTTCGGCAGGCGCGTGCGGGTCTTCCCGGTCGCGACCGGCACAGCCGCCAACACCACGGCGCTTGCGACGCTGTGCCCGCCTTACGGGGCCATCGTGACGCACGCGCATGCGCACATCGTCCGCGATGAGTGCGGCGCGCCGGAGTTCATGACCGGCGGCGCGCGCCTGCTGCTGGCGCACTGCCCCGACGGCCGCATGACGGCAGCGCAGCTCGAGGCCACGCTGGACGACAATCCGGCAAACGTGCACACGGTGCAGCCGGCGGTCGTGTCGATCACCCAGGCCACGGAGTTCGGCACGGCCTGGAGTCCTGCCGCTGTCGCTGCGCTCAGCGAGGCCGCCCACCGCCGCGGCCTCGCGGTGCACATGGACGGCGCGCGCTTCGCGAACGCGATCATCTCGCTCGGCTGCGAGCCTGCCGACGTGACCTGGCGTGCCGGCATCGATGTGCTGTCGTTCGGCGCGACCAAGAATGGCGCCATCGCCGCAGAGGCCGTCGTGTTCTTCGATCCGGCACGCGCCGCCGACTACGAATTTCGCCGCAAGCGCGCCGGGCATCTGTTGTCGAAGATGCGCTACGTGTCGGCGCAGCTGATCGCCTATGTCGACACCGGCGCCTGGCAGCGCAACGCAGCGCACGCGAATACGCTGGCAAGGCGCATTGCCGGCGCGGCAGGTGCAGCGCTGCGGCACCCGGTCGAGGCCAACGAAGTGTTCCTGCGCCTGCCCGCGCCGCTGCGCGAATCGCTGCGGACCCATGGCTTCGGCTTCTACGACTGGGGTGCCAGCGACTCCGGTGAGGTGCGTTTCGTCGTCTCCTGGGATCAACCCGAGGCAGACGTCGATGCGCTGTGCGAGGCGCTGCGGGCGGGACTGGGCTGAATGAGCGAGCTCGCCACGCCTGCCGTCGAGTTCATCGACATCGGCATCAACCTCGGCCACGACAGCTACGACCACGATCGCGATGCGGTGCTGGCGCGCGCGCTGCAAGCCGGTGTCAGGCAGATGGTCGTCACGGGAGCCAGCCTCGAGGGCAACCCCCGGGCCAGCGAGATCGCAGCGACCCACCCGCAACGCCTGCGCGCAACGGCAGGTTGTCACCCGCATCACGCCGCTGAACTGCTCGAGCCCGGTGCGCTGGCGCGCCTCGAGACCCACGCGAACGCACCGTGCGTGACCGCCGTCGGCGAGTGCGGACTCGATTACTTCCGCGATTTTTCCCCACGCGAAGCCCAGCGGCAGGCGTTCGAGGCGCAGCTGGAGATCGCGGTGCGCGTCGGCAAGCCCGTCTTCCTCCATACGCGCGACGCGCATGCCGATTTCATCGCGATCCTGCGGCCGTGGCGGCCGCGGCTGGTCGACGCGATCGCGCACTGTTTCACCGGCACGCGTGACGAACTGATCGAGTGCCTGGACCTGGGGCTCGCGATCGGCATCACCGGCTGGATCTGCGACGAGCGCCGCGGCCATCACCTGCTGGATCTCGTCGGGCTCGTGCCCGAGGGGCGGCTGATGATCGAAACCGATGGTCCCTATCTGCTGCCACGTGACCTCGTGCCTCGGCCGCAGTCGCGGCGCAACGAGCCGATGTACCTGCCGCACGTCGCGGCGACCGTGGCGCGCGCGCGCGGTGAAACGGTGCCGCAGCTTGCGGCGCATACCAGCGCTGCGGCACGCCGCTTCTTCGGCTTGCCCTAGCCCCTGGCCGCCCGCCCCGGGACGGCGGCACGCCGTCAACCGTCGACGACATCCCGGGCGTTGACGAGCGGACTGGGCGCAGACTCTGCACGCAACCTGGACCAGCCGTCCCGCAGCGCGGCCACGCTGCGCTCGGCCGAATCGCGATCCGGCAGGGGATACTCGCTGCTGAGCGAATCGATGCCGATCGTGAAGCGCGGCAGTCCCTTGGGGAAGGTCGCGCGCCGCAGGAACACGATTCGACCGTCGACCGGCGCCTGCGCGCCGGCGTACTGCCGCACCGCAGCGATGCGGTCATACAGCGCGGGTTGCGGATTGGGGAAGGTGAAACGCCGGCCGCGCGCCATCACCGTCCACGCGTTCATCTGATCCGACCCGAACACGTTGCCGCGCACATCGCGGATGTCGAGCACCACGAGGCCGCGGATCGTCAGCAGCACGTAGTCGAGGTGCACGAAACCGCCGTTGCCGTCCGGCACCAGCACGTCCTTCAGGTGATCGACGGCAATCGCGGTGACCGTCGCGTGCAGCGCGCGCTCGCGTCGCCGCCGCTGGTACCAGCGCCAGCCGAGCGCGATCAGCAGGCCCAGCGCGACACCGACCGCCAGTGCCAGCGCACCGACTGCCCATTGCGGCAACGGTGTCGACAGGGTCGTGGTCATGCGCCCGCCTCGCTGGCAGCGAGCACCGCGCGCA
>JBIITU010000030.1:0-16921 GCA_044340335.1 Steroidobacteraceae bacterium | reverse complement strand
GGATGGTGCACGCCTCGCCGGCCTCGTCGGTGACGCTCGTGCCGCTGATGCGCGAGTTGGGGCGGAGCCGGGTCGTCATCGCGCCGGATACGCTTGGCAATGGCGATTCGGCGCCGCCCGCGCAGGCAGCGCCCGACATCGAGTACTACGCGGACGCGAGCCTGCGCGTCATGGACGCGCTCGGCATCGACAAGGTCGATCTGTATGGCAGCCATACCGGCGCGCACATCGTCACCGAGATGGCGCTCGCGCGGCCGGACCGTGTCGGGCGGATGATCCTCGACGGCATTGCGATGTTCTCGCCCCAGGACAAGCAGGATTTCCTGGCTCAATACGCGCCGCACGTCGAGCCGGACGCCTTCGGCACGCAGTTCCACTGGGCCTGGCATTTCGTTCGCGACCAGGGCTGGTTCTTCCCGTACTTTCGCCGCGATGCAGCCCATCTGCGCGGCATCGCGGCGCCGGGCACCGACACCATGCACAACGTCACCGTCGAGGTGCTGAAGTCGATCCGCACCTATCATCTGGCGTATCGCGCTGCGTTCGCGCATCCCGATGCGGCGCGGCTGCCGCTGCTGCGCCTGCCGACGCTCGTGATGGCCGATGCTTCCGACCCGCTCAAGACAGGGGTCGCCACCGCGGCCAGACTGCTGCCAGGCAGTCGCAGCCTGATCTGGGACGACACCGCGCAACCCGGGGCGGTGGCCAAGGCTGCGATGCTGGCCGCCTTCCTCGATGCGACCTGAGCGGCGCAGCCCCAGGGCTGCGGCGCCCACGGGTATCATGTGACCCGCGTCGTCGTGTTGCCTGCCATGGAGTGCCCACATGCCTAGTTCGAAGCAGCCGAAGCGGTCTCCGAGCGCCGCGCCAGTCACGCCGTTGAAGCGCACCGCGATCATCGTGCGCGACATGGATCGTTCGCTGGCGTTCTATCACGGCGTGCTCGGGATGAACGTGTGGATCCAGGGCAGCGCAGGCGCCGAGATTCCCGCGTTGTATCAGCTGCTGGGCATGCCGCCATGCTCGACGCGCTGGATCATCCTGCAGTCCGGGAAGGTGGACTGGGGCATGGTCGGCCTGTTCGAACTGACCAATCCTTCACCAGACGACAACACGCACCCGAACATCGACCGCGTGAACCGCGGCGAAGCCTGCCTGGTGTTCCACACGCCCGACGTGCGGCAGATTTACCGCGGCGCCAAACGTCTTGGGCTCACGGTGCTGTGCCCGCCGACCCGTCTCGCCATCAAGGCGCACGGCGTCGAGTCGCTGGAGATGACCTTGCGCGACCCCAACGGCGTGCTGGTGAACTTCATCCAGAACGTCAAGGGCGGCAGCGTGGGCTTGTCGAATCGCTTTCCCGGCCTGCGCCGTTCGCCGGCAGCGAAGCCGGCGCGCGCGACCGTCAAGCGCCGTAGCGGTGCATCGCGGGCGCGTCGATCGGGATGATGGTCGCCTTCAGTTCGGTGAAGAAATCCAGGCTCGAGAACGGGCCGTCGCGGCCGATTCCCGATTCCTTGTAGCCGCCGAAGGGGGCGCGCAGTTCGCGCATCATCGGCGTGTTGACCCAGACGGTGCCGGCGCGGATGTCGCGCGAGCAACGCATGACGGTATTGAGATCTTCCGACCAGACGTAATTGACCAGGCCGAACTTCGATTCGTTGGCGATGCGAATGGCATCTTCCAGCGTGTCGAACTCGAGCAGCGTCGCGAACGGGCCGAAGATCTCCTCCTGGCAGACGCGGGCGTCGTTGTCGGGCGCCATGACGGCCGTGGGTTCGATGAACCAGCCCTTGGCCATGCCGGCCGCGCGTCGCCCGCCGGTCAGCAGCTTCGCGCCATCGGCCTTGGCGACGTCCACATAGGACAGCACCCGCTCCATGTGCTGGCGGAACGCCAGCGGGCCGACTTCGGTCGAGGACAGCATCGGGTCGCCGATCCGGATCCGCCGCGCGCGTTCGACGAACTGCTCGACGAACTGCTTCGAGATCGAGCGCTGCACCAGGATCCGCGACCCGGCCAGGCACTGCTGGCCGTTGTTGGCGAAAATGCCGGCAAGCGCGCCATCGAGCGCGCGCTCGATGTTGGCGCTGTCGCAGATGATGTTGGCGCTCTTGCCGCCCAACTCGAGCGCGATGGGCTTGAGGTTCTTGCCCGCCGTGGCGGCGATCGCCCGACCGGTGCCGGTGCCGCCGGTGAAGCCCACCATGTCGATGCCGGGATGCGAGACCAGCGCGTTGCCGGTCACCGCACCGCGTCCGTTGACGAGGTTCACGACGCCAGGGGGCAGGCCCGCTTCGTGGAAGATCTCGACCATGCGCCGCATCGACAGCGGCGTGTACTCCGAGGGCTTGAGCACGCAGGTGTTGCCCCAGCTGATGCAGGTGGCAATGCGCATCGAGGCCAGCGCGAGCGGCGCGTTCCAGGGTGCGATCGCAGCCGCGACGCCCTTTGGCTCGCGCGTGACATACGTCAGGTAGCCCTTGGTCTGCGTGTAGGTTTCGCCATGGACCGTGCTGGCCACTTCAGCGAAGAACTCGAAGTTGCGCGCCATGCGCTGCACGTGGATGCGGACGCTCTGCAGCGGCAATCCGGTGTTCAGGCACTCGAGGTAGGCCAGCTCTTCGGCATTCTTTCGCAGGTGGTCGCGAATGGCGTAGAGGATGTCCTTGCGCTCGTTGATGTCCATCCTGGGCCAGGGGCCGCGATCGAAGGCCGCGCGCGCCGAGCGGACTGCGGCATCGACTTCATCGGCATCTGCTTCGCGCAGCTGGCTGATGACCTGTTCAGTCGTCGGGTTGACGACAGGGATGTCCTCGCCGGCTGCCCTGGCGACGACGGGTTGCCCGTCGATCAGGCTGGTGACGTGCGGATTGACCGGGAATTCGCGGGTGATCGTGACGGCGTTCATCATGGGATCCTTGCCGGGTGACGCGCTCAGGCGTCCGGCTTGCTGAAGGCGGCAACGTACCATGGCAGAGTGCCCTGGCGGGCGGGCAGGTGCCCGACATGGGAGCGGTCGACTGGCACGCCCGCCGCGGCGAGATCGCCAGCGAGGTCGGCGTTGGCGTAGACCTCCCAGTACGGCTCGTTGTTGTTGACGGTATCCCACGACAGCTCGAAGCGCTCGAACTCGCTGAGTCCGGCGAAACGCAGCGGCACGTCCTGGTGGACGCAGACCCCGCCCGGCGCGAGCAGGCGCCAGCTCTCACGCAGCATGCCGCGCCGGGTTGCATCCGAGATCTCGTGCATCATGTTGTGCGAGACGATCAGGTCGAACCAGCCGTCCGGGAAATGCGTGTCGGCGCAGTCGCGCTGGTGGAAGTGCACGGCGGCGCCGAGGGACTCCGCGCGGGCGTGCGCGTAGCGCAACATGCCAGAGCCGACATCGATCGCGTGGACCTCGGCGTCGGGGAATGACTGCGCGTACGGCACGCTGGCCGAGCCTGCCGAGCAGCCCATGTCAAGGATGCGACGCGGCTTCAGTTGCGGGAAGTGCTCGGCGATGTAGCGCTGCACATGCGCCGCCTTGCTGTCGGTGCGGCTCATGCCCTGGCCGAAGGCGTACAGATTGCCGCCGCATTCGTAGAGCGCGCCGGCCGAGCAGTCGCCATCGCCGAGGTCCATCGCGTAGCCGCCGGTCTGCAGGTGGATGTCGACGGCGGTCACGCCACGCGGCGGGACGAAGTCCGGGTCGAGCTCGAGGCTCCCGCGCCGAGTGCGGGGATCATCGAGCCGCGACGCCGTCTGCGCGAGCCGTTCGCGCTCGCGAAAGATGCTGTCGCCCACGGCGATCCACATCTGCTCCTGCGCGGCGCGATGCAGGGCTGACCAGCTGCGGTAGGCGGGATCCGCATACATCGCAGTGCGGATCTCGGCGCGTGTCGTGGGCGGCTGGCCGTGTTCCGCAGCAAACCGCGGGGCGACCACCTGGTCGTAGAGGCGCCGGTTCGTGGTCCGCATGGTGCGGTTCAGTGCCTGCTTGAACGCGACAATAAACTGCTGCCGCGTGGCTTCCGCCGCGGTCGCCCGCGGCAGCATTTCATGGGTGACGCTGCGGACCATGGTGCCTTGCCTCCGAAATCCTGCCACTGTAGCGCTGCAAGGCCGGCCTGCGGCTTGCGGGACCCCACGCTGGCGTGCGGCCGAGTCATCATGTCACTATAATGTTCTCAGGGCGCATTGCGAAGCCCGACAGGCCATGCATGCGCGATCTGCGTAGTTTTCTCGAGCAAAGTTCCGCCGCGGTTTGGCGCATCGATACGCCAATGTCCGCGCGGCACGACCTGACAGCGCTGCAGCATGAACTCGACGCTGCGGGCCGCTATCCGGTGCTGCACGCCACTCATGTCCCTGACCTCGCAGGCCGGGAGTCATCCATAGGCGTCGTGACCAACCTGACGGCAAGTCGCGAACTGACCGCGAGCGCGCTCGGCATCGAGGACCACCGCCAGACGGCAGCGTGGTTTGCCGCGCGCAGCGCCGCCGGGATCGAACCGCTGCGAGTGGCGGCAGCGCAGGCACCGGTGCAAGAAGTGGTCTGGCATGGCGCCGACGCAGACCTGCAGCGCTTGCCGGTCCTGACACAGCACGAGCTGGAGCCAGGCCCCTACCTGACGGCCGCGCACGCGACCACGTTCGACCCGGATAGCGGCATCGACAACACGGCGATCCAGCGTTGCTGGGTGCTCGGGCCGCACCGCATGACCTGGTTCCCGTATCCGACCACCCACAACATGCGCAACCTGCGCAAGTTCTGGGCGCGCGGCGAGCCGTGTCCGGTGGCGTTCTGGATCGGGCATCACCCGGCCGTGCTGCTCGGCACCCAGTCGAAACTGCGTTACCCGGAGAGCCACTGGGCCGCGGCGGGTGGCGTGCTGGGCGAGGCACTGCGTGTCGTTCCTTCGGTGCTGCACGGCGAGCGCATCATGGTGCCGGCAGACGCAGAGATCGTCATCGAAGGATATGCCGCGCCCGACCAGATGCACGCCGACGGCCCTTTCGGCGAGTACACCGGTTATCTCGGCGCGCAGGTCCAGGCCCCTGTCGTCGACGTGCGTTGCATCACGATGCGCCGCAATGCCCTGTACCACGACTACGGCTCGGGCCTCACGGACATGCTCGTCCCGGACAACATGGCGATGGAAGGCAAGGTCTACCAGCTGGTCAAGGCGGTCGCACCCTCGCTCGTCAACGTGCACGTGCCCACCGAAGGGCGGCGCTTTCATGCCTACCTGCAACTGCGGGATCCCGCGCGCGGCGAGGCGCGCGACGCGCTGACTGCGGCGCTGGCGTACCGGCGCCTGAAGACGGTCGTGGCGGTCGATACCGACGTCGACCTGTTCGCACCGCAGTCGGTGTTGTGGGCGCTCGCGACGCGCGTGCAGTGGTCACGCGACTCGATCATCGTCGATGGCCTGTCCGGCTCGAATCTGGATCCGTCGCTGCCGGAAGGCGCGGGCACTGCGTCCAAGATCGGCATCGACGCAACCTTGCCGCCGCCACCGCGACCAGGTGCACCGCGGATGGTGCCGCCGGTCGCCACCGTGCCTACCGACGCGGTGCAACGGGTCCGGCAGTTGCTGCAGGCAGCGACCACGGCGGGCTCGAAGTGGCCGCGCGCGTGAGCGACACCGGGGCCAAGGTCGCGGCCATCCTGCGCGACGCGCCGGGTGCGGCATGGGAGAAGCGGGGCAATACGGTGTGGGTCGCATGCCCTGCATGCGAGACCTGGTTTCCGGTCAGTCCAGTCATGCTGCGGCCCGAGGCGGCACCTGCCTGTTGCCCTCGCTGCCACGAACAGTTCAAAGTCGCGGCTCAGTCGCCGCGGTGATGGGAATCACACAGACGATTGCCTAGGAGTATGGGGTCATGCAGAAGCTGATGAATCAAGCCGAGTTCCATGCCGCGCTCGAGTCCGCGCGGCTTCCCAAGCATGGCGGCGGGCACGCGTTCAGCCGCGCCTGGGCCGCAGGCGAGTTGTCGCGGGCGCAACTCGGTGACTGGGCGATCCAGCACTTCTACTACATCGATCCGATTCCGCAGCAGTTCGCAGCGCTCTTCGCGCGCCTGCCCGATCTGGATGCGCGCCAGCATTTGCTCGAGAACCTGCTCGGCGAGGAAATGCCGCACGCGCCCGGCAAGCGCCATCCTGACCTGCTGCGCAAGTTCGCTCGCGCCTGCGGCGTCAGCGACGAGCGCATCCTGCGCGCCGAGGAGGCGGGCGAGATCCTGCCGACGACGCGCGCCATGCGGTCGTGGATCTGGGAGCTGTCCAGCGTCCGTCCGCTCGGCGAATCCTGCGCGGGCATCATGGTCGCGCTCGAAGGGCAGCTGCCGACTCTGTACCCGAAGTACGTCGACGCGATGCGCAAGATGGGTTTCAGCGAAGATGACATGGAGTTCTTCCATGTCCACATCGAAGGCGACACCGAGCACGCGCATGTCGGGCTCGAACTCACGGCACGCTACGCGGGCACTGCGGAACTGCAGAGCCGGGCGATCGCCGCGGTGCGCGCCTCTGCCGAGATGCGCTTCTCGATGCTGGATGGGATCTTCAACCGCGTCGTCCTCAAACAGGCGGCCTGAGTGAGCGCGCCGGTCGCGTTCGTCACCGGCGCGGCGGGCGGCATCGGCCGCGCGACAGTCAGCGCGCTGCGCGCACGGGGTCTGCGGATCTACGCGACCGATATCGCGCTCGCCGCGATTCCCTGCGGTCAGGCGGATTTCGTGGCCGCCTCGCTCGATGTGACTTCGGAGACGGCGGTCACGGAACAGGTCGCGGCCGCGCTCGCGGCCTTCGGCAGGATCGACCATGTCGTCCATCTGGCTGGTCGGGCCGGCGCCGGCTCGCTCGATGCGACGACGCTTGCCGACTGGCACGCCATCGTCGACGTGAATCTGACGTCGGCATTCCTGCTGGCGCGCGCCGCGCACGCCGCGCTGCGCGAGTCGCGCGGCACACTGACGCTGATGGCTTCGACCAACGGTCTCAACGGTGGCACGGCGTTGTCGGGCCCTGCCTACGCGGTTGCGAAGGCCGGCATCGTCAACCTGACCCGCTATCTCGCGCGCGAGTGGGCCAGGGACGGCATCCGGGTCAACTGCCTCGCGCCCGGGCCGATCGAAACGCCGATGGTCACGGATCGGTTCGATGCCGAGACCATCGAAGCGCTGATCCGCAGTGTGCCGTTGCGGCGCCTCGGCCAGCCGGACGACATTGCGCACGCCATCGACTACCTGACGAGTGCGCGCGCGGGCTTCGTGACCGGCACGGTCATGAACCTGTCAGGTGGCCTGGTGTTCGACTGAGCCATGGCGAAAGTTGCCAAGCGAGCGGGTTCGCACAGCGGGGAGGGTAGTCGTCCCTCGCACGACGTGCGTGAACTGGTGGCGCCGCGTTATCACCAGGTCTACGTCACCCTGCGTGCCTGGGTGCGCGACGGCACCTATCCGCCGGGTGCGCAGATTCCAACGGAGCCCGAGCTGTGCGAGATCTTCGGCGTCTCGCGCATCACGGTGCGCAAGGCCATCGAGGACCTCGCTCGCGAGGGCTGGCTGGTGCGGCAGCAGGGCCGCGGCACCTTCGTGCAGATGTCAGCCGGGCGCGCGGCGTCGTTGCTGGACATTGCCGCGGTGCGTGGCCAGGTGGCCGACCTCGCGGCCGCGACCGAAGTGCAGGCGCTGGTGGTCCGGGACGTCGACCCGGATGAGGAAACGCGCGCCGCGCTCGACCTGGTGCCGACTGCGCGGGTGCAGCGCGCGTCGCACGTCCGGGTGCTGCACGGCGTGCCACTCGGCTATATCACGACCTTCGTGCCGCTCGATATCGCCGCTCGCATCGAGGTCGCCGACATGGCACGCCGCCCGATGCTGGAACTGCTGGGCAGCGCCGGGGTCGATATCGGCGAGGCCGAGCAGTTGATCGGCGCGACGCTCGCGGGCGTCGAAGCTGCCCGTGCGCTTGGCGTGGAAGTCGGTGCGCCGCTGCTGCGCCTGGTCCGGGTCGTGTTCGATTCGAACGGCCGCCCGGTCGAGAGAGTCATTGCGCTGTATCGTGCCGATGCCTATCAGTACCGCATGAGGCTTGGCCGCACCGGCCGGGAGGAATCGTCACGATGAATAGTCGATTTGCGTCGCTGCTGCTGGCAGGCGTCACCATGCTGGTCGGGACAGCAACCCTGGCTCGCGATCTCGATCTGCGCGATCCCGCGCAGCAGCTCGACGCCTATGTGCGTGCCCATGGCGATACCAGCGGGCGCGCCAGTGCGACCTGGGCCACGGGCACGGTGTACGGCCATGTGCCGGGCGAGAAGCCACGCGCGCTGTTCGGTCTCAAGGTGTTTGGCATGGGTCGCTACTTGCGGCTGGACGACGGGTACCAGCGCCTCAGTCGGGAGGTCGGCTACTACACTGACCTCAAGACAGGCGCGGTGCTCGAACGTTGGTACAACCCATGGCTGCAACGGGAAGTCGCGGTGGTGCCGATCCAGAACGACCCGGTCAACCGGCGATTCACCCTGGCGAACATCACGTTCCGCATCGACGAAGTCGGCGAGGACATCGCGATGTATCGCGAGGTGCCGCTGCGCTATCCGAATCCGCTGGATCGAGCGACCTACCCGCTCCATTCGAGCAGTGATTCCTACGAAGCGATGGAAATGTTCAACACTTTCGTCCGTCGGCGCGATCTGGCCAATCCGCGCCTGACTTCCGTGGCGAGCACGGGATCCTGGGCGCGACTCGGTCCGTGGCTGCCGTGGATGGAAATGGGTGCCCACCAGGGCTATCTGGTCTATCACAGCCGATCGTTCAAACCCGCCAAGGGCCTCGATGGCGTTCCGCCCTGGCTGATCGAGCATGTTCGGACTCATCATCCGAAGTACCTCGATGCCCCCAGCGAGTTCTCGGCGCCCGATGAAACGAGCTGGACGTTCTTCAAGAAAAAGATCGACGCTGAACGCAAGGCGGCGGGGGCGAGTCGTTGAAGTCCGTGTTGGCGGCGATGCGGCGAGCCGAGGTCATGCTGACTACGGCCGCATTCATCGTGCTGATCGCCGTCATCTTCGGCGACGTGCTGATGCGACGCATCACCGGCAGCGGCATCGTCTGGGCGCGCGAGCTTGGCGTGTTCGCCAACATCGTGCTGACGATCATCGGCATCGGGCTGGCGTCGGCGGATGGCACCCATCTGCGGCCGCGCGTGTTCGATCGGCTGGTGCCGCGCAGCTGGGATCCGTTCATGACGCGGCTGCAGGAACTGCTGACCGCGCTTGCGTTCGGCGCACTGGCCTGGATCGCCTTCAGCGTCGTGCAGGAGACGATCGCGCTGGATGACCGCTCCGTCGTGCTGCGCTGGATGGTATGGCCGATCCAGATCTGCTTGCCGCTGGCCTTTGCCGCAGGCTTCGTGCGCCACGGCATCTACGCGCTCGATCCAGCGTTGCGCCCGCAGGAACGCAGCGAAGGAGATGTCGCTTGAGCGCGCTGCTGCTGGTCGCCATCGCGCTGGGCCTGCTGTTCCTGCGCCAGTACATCGTCGTCGTGCTGGCGGCGGTCGTGGCCTATGTGTACGTGGTCTGGGGCGATGGGCGCCTCGACAACATCGTGCTCGACGGCTGGGATGCGTTGAACCAGGACGTCCTGTTGCCGATTCCGCTGTACATGCTGGCGGGCGCGATCATGGCGGAGGGCGCGATTGCCGAGCGGTTGATTCGCGTCATGCGCGCGCTGGCTGGGCCAATACCGGGCGGCTTGGCGGTCGCCACCTGCCTGTCCTGCGGCTTGTTCGCCGCAATCGTCGGTTCCAGCACCGTCACGCTGCTGGCCGTTGGCGCGATCATGTACCCCGCGCTGCTGCAGGCGGGCTACTCGAAGTCATTCTCGCTGGGCCTGATCTGCGCCGGCGCGACGCTCGGCATCATCATCCCGCCATCGATCCCGCTGATCCTGTACGGCGTCATGACGGCGACCTCGATCGCCGATCTGTTCCTCGCTGGAGTCGGTCCGGGGTTGCTGTTGATGGGCCTGTTCACGACCTACTCGGTAGCCATGAACTGGCAGCGGCGCACCGGCACGTGGGAGCTGCGGGAACTGTGGAACTCTCTGCGTGACGGCATCTGGGCGATCCTGATGCCCGTGATCATCCTGGGCGGCATCTATTCGGGACAGTTCACGGCCACCGAGTCCGCGGCCGTCGCTGTCGTTTACGCGCTGGTCATCGAACTGTTCGTCTACCGCAAGCTCGACCTGCGTGGGACGTTGCGAGTGACTACGGAAACGACCCGGCTGCTGGGCGGCCTGTTTCCGGTATTGATGATGGCGCTGGCGCTGAACAAGTTCCTGACCTTCGAGCAGGTGCCCGGCAGGATCGTCGATGCGCTGTCCGTCTGGCTGAGTTCGCCGACCGAGTTCCTGATCATCACCAACCTGTTGCTGCTGCTCGTCGGCTGCATCATGGACATCGGTTCAGCGATCCTGATCCTTGCGCCCATCCTGCAGCCGGTGGCCGAAGCGCAGGGCATGCACCCGGTGCACTTCGGCATCATGATGACGGTCAATCTGGAGATTGGTTACCTGACGCCTCCGCTTGGCCTGAACATCATCGTTGCGATGACCGCATTCCGCGAGAACTTCTGGTTCATTTGCCGCTCCGTGCTGCCCTTCATTGGTCTCATGGTGGTCGGGCTTGTCGTGATAGCCAGTTGGCCTGCCTTGTCATTGTTCCTGCTGAGCTCCTAGGGGCTCCCGCCGACGGCTGCTCGGTGTTCGATCGCAAGCTGATCTATGATGGCGTCCGCGGCGCGACCGGCAAGGCCCCCGGGCCAGCACCAGCCGCCCCTGTGCGTTTTGAGCACGACACGAATTCGCATCACTGAACGAGGACACAGCACATGACGATCAAATCAGGCGACCAGATGCCGGCCGGCAGCTTCAAGATGATCGGCAAGGACGGCATGCAGGAAGTCACGACCGACGCCCTGTTCAAGGGCAAGAAAGTCGTGCTCTTCTCGGTACCGGGCGCTTTCACACCAACCTGCGATGCCAAGCATCTGCCCGGGTTCGTGCAGCAGGCCGCTGCGTTCAAGGCCAAGGGCGTCGATGCCGTGGCCTGCATGGCGGTCAACGACGCGTTCGTCATGAATGCCTGGGGCAAGGCCTCGAGTGTCGGCGACAGCGTCATGATGCTCGCTGACGGCAACGGCGACTACTCGCGCGCGCTCGGCCTGGAACTCGATGCACGCGGCTTTGGAATGGGTCATCGCGGCCAGCGCTTCGCGGTCGTCGTCAACGACGGTGTCGCGACGCACGTCAACATCGAAGCCCCGGGCAAGTTCGAGGTGTCGGCAGCGGACTACGTGTTGAAGCAGCTCTGAGCGACCCGGGCAAACCTGCAGTGACCGACCAGAACCAACGCATCCTGTTCGCGCGCAGTCCCCAGGGACTGCCCGTGCCCGAAGACTTCGGTGCCGACACCGTGGCGATCCCGAAGCCAGGGCCCGGTCAGTTCCTGTCGCGCACGCTGTGGCTGTCGCTCGATCCGTACTACCGCAACGTCATGAAGAACAGCCAGATCTATGCGGATCGGCTGGCCCCGGGCGATGTGATGGTGGGCGAGACGGTCGCGCGCGTCGTCGACTCACAGCACCCGGATTACAAGCCGGGCGACTACGTGACGGTGCGTAACGGCTGGCAGCAGTACGCGCTGTCGAACGGCCAGGGCGTTCGCAAGCTCGATCCTGCAGTGGCACCCGTGTCGACCGCCTTGGGTGTGCTCGGCATGCCGGGCCTGACGGGCTATGCAGGCACGGTCTATCTGGGCGAACCGCGACCCGGGCAGACGTTCGTCGTCTCTGCCTGCACCGGGCCCGTCGGCAGCACTGCCGGGCAGGTGGCTCGCCACATGGGCGCGCGCGTCGTTGGCATCGCCGGCTCGAAGGACAAGTGCGATTACGCTGTCCGCGAACTCGGGTTCGCCGCCTGCGTCAACTATCGCGAGGGCGGCCTCGCGGCGCAGCTCAAGCAGGCTTGCCCGGACGGCATCGATGTCTACTTCGACAATGTCGCGGGTGACACGCTGGTTGCCGTGTTGCGCAACCTCGCGCTGGGCGCTCGAGTCGTGCTGTGCGGCATGATCGAGGCGTACAGCATGGACAAACCGCCCTCAGGGCCGTTCCTGGGCCCGGTGGTCGGGGCTCGCGCAACGATGAAGGGTCTGGTGGTCTACGACCATGTGCAGCGGCAGCCTGAGCTGCTGAAGGTCGTCGGCGGGTGGATTCGCGATGGCAGTTTCCGTTATCGCGAGGATGTCACCGAAGGTCTCGCCGGTGCACCCGATGCGTTCTGCCGCCTGATGCGCGGCCAGAACTTCGGCAAGGCCCTGGTAAGGGTCGGCGTCGACAACTGAAACCGACCGCTGCGGCGCAGCGCCGCGCTCAGCGGGACCAGTGCGCGCGGACCCGGTCGGCCAGCTCCGCAGGCGTATCGGGCCGCGGTGCCACGCGGGCCGAACGCGCCAGCCGTGCAAGTTTCGCGAGTCCGCCGTCACGTGGGTCCTGTTCGTTGGCGAGCAGCAGCAGCGGCTGTTCGACCGCGCGCAGGGCCTGCTTGAGGTCGATCTCAAGGGCCGCGAGTGCGGCGTCGCCGTAGGCGAGGGGTTGCTTGGCGAGGTCCACGGTGGCTTCGTGCAGCCGCGCAACGCGAACAGATGTGAACCATCCCAGCGTGGTGCGATCGCGGGGCAGTATTGTTTCCAGAGCACACGCCGCTCGGCCGCAGTTGCCGGCGGCAGTCCATCGAGGACCAGCGCGTGCACGCGATTGGACGCCTGGCGGGCGAGTTCCAGTGCCAGCGGCGCAGCGGTGAAGCGAGCATAGATGTCGACACTCGTCAGGCCGAGCACCTCCAGCGCGCGCAGCAGGGCATCGACATAGGCGGGGGCGTCCGGCATCGGTAGCGCGTCGGACTCGCCGATGCCCGGCAGGTCGAGCGCGTAGACGACCCGGTCGGTCGCGAGCGCTTCGCACAGCGGTCGGGTCTGAGCGGTCGAGCCGGGCAACTCGGGCAGCACCAGGCAAGGTCGCGGTGTCGAGCCGGCGGCGCCATAGCGGCGCACGTGCAGCTGCCCCTGCGGCAGGTTCAGATAGCCACGCGTTTCAGCATGGTCGGCGCATGCGAGCGGATCAGGCAGGCGCAGCGCGCCGGCCGTCGACGTCGCCGACTGCATCAGGGCCGTGACGCGCTCGCGCCATGCGTCGGCGTCGGGGCCGAGCCGCTCGATCGAACAGTGCGCAGGCAGATCGGCGGGCAAGGCATCGAGGAAGGGATACAGCGGATCGTTCGATCGACACATGAAGACAGTCGGGGCGCGCACTTCCCGGACGCGCGGCAGCGCCAGGTAGCGCATCGCGGCGGAGTACGCCGTCGCGTAGTGTTCGCGTGACATCAGCATGTCGAGCACGTAGCCATGCAGGAACTTGTCGTCCGGCAGATCGAGCGGCAGTCGCGCTGTCGGGCTCTTGTCGAACCAGGGGAAGAAGCGGAACAGGTCGCGTCC
Organism: Steroidobacteraceae bacterium; assembly: GCA_044340335.1. Lineage (GTDB taxonomy): Bacteria > Pseudomonadota > Gammaproteobacteria > Steroidobacterales > Steroidobacteraceae > UBA964. The sequence goes on along the minus strand of JBIITU010000030.1, from coordinate 3,366 downwards.
CTTGGCCCAGGCGACGGCCAGGTGACTGCCGTCGTCGCTGAGATGGAAGGGCTTCATATAACGTTCGATGAACGCCTCGGAGGGTCCACCGGGCGGCAGGTTCAGGCCATCGATGATGGCCAGCGATACCCGGTCCGGATGGTCGATCGCGTACTGCAGCGTGATCTTGGAACTGGTGTGGAAACCGTACACCGGGCACCGCTCGATGCCGAGCGCGGCGCACGCCTCGGCCAGTGCCGCGGCGAACGACGGAATTTCGGGGCGCGGTGTCGCAGGCAGCGGCGACGACAGCCCGTAGCCCGGGGTGTCGATGGCGATCGCCGTGAACTTGCCGGCGAGCGATCGCAGCATCGACGTGTGCATGACCGACGAGCGCGGCGAGTCGTGCAGCAGCAGCACCGCTGGACCGTGCCCGGCATACCGGTAATGCACCTGGCCGTGCGCGACGTTGACGAAACCCCGACGGACCTGGACATCTGAATCGTTCATCGATGAGCTCCTTCCGACGTTGCTGCCGCATCGAGCCAACGCAATGCCGGACGCGCACTCAGGTACGCGGCGATGGCGCAGGCCACGACCAGCAGCGCCACCATCAGTGCCGTGCCGTCGAACAGCACGCCAGACAGCGCTGCGAACACCATCGCGACCAGCATCGCCAGCGCGCTGGAGAGGCCCGCGGCGACGCCGGCGAGATCCGGACGCTCGCTGACGCAGCCGGCCAGACACAGCGGTGAGACGAGACCGTTTGCGCCCATCTGCAGTACCAGGGCGACCATGAAGACCGGCAGCAGCGGGCGCCACAGGAGCGCACCGGTCATCATGCAGCCCGCGGCCAGCAGATTGAGCCACAGGCCGCGCTGGATGATGCTGCGGTTGCTGTAGCGACGCGCAAGGGTGCCGGCAGCCGCCGCACCACACAGATAGGCGAGGGCGAGCCCCGCCCACCATGTCCCGAACGCGGCGGGCGTCATGCCGAACAGTCGGTCGAACAAGGCCGCTCCGACTGTGATGAACGCAAACGAGCCCGCACTGATGCTTGAATACGCCAGCGTGAACGACATGAATACCCGGTCGCGCAGCAGCAGCCTGGAACCGGCGACGAGCTGCGCGAGGGTCATGCCGGCCGTCGCTGCCGGACGTGATTCGCGCAGCATGACCAGCATGCCGGCCAGCAGCACGAAGGCGATGCCGGCATGCAGCCAGAACACCGCGCGCCAGCCCCACTCGGCGGCGACGAGGCCGCCGGCGATCGGCGCCACGATCGGCGAGATTCCCATCACTGCCGTGATGAACGACAGCGCGACGGCGCCGTCCTCGGGGCCGTGCGTATCGCGGACGATCGCGCGGGTGACGACCGTGGCCACGCTGACACCCATGGCCTGCACGAAGCGCGCGATGGCGAGCACGGCGATGCTGTCGGCGAGCACGGCGGCCATGCTGGCCAAGGCAAACAGCAGGAACCCGCCGAGCAGCACGGGCCTGCGACCGAAGCGGTCGCACAGCACGCCCTGCACGGGCTGGAACAACCCGAGGCCCAGCAGATAGGCCGATACCAGGAACTGCAGCGTCGCCGCGTCAGCGCCCAGAGCGTCGCCCAGCAGCGGCAGGGACGGGATGACGCTCGCCATGCCGAATGCCGACAGCCCGCTGATGGCTCCGAGCAGCGAGATCAATGCCCAGCGAGGTCGAGGTCTCACGGTCGTACGCGTGGACCTCTGAACAGGGGCAGCTGCGCCATCAGTTACGGGTTCTGACCGAGCTGCTTCTCGAGCTCCGGCACGATCTGGAACAGGTCGCCCACCAGCCCGATGTCCGCGATCTCGAAGATCGGTGCCTCGGCGTCCTTGTTGACGGCGACAATCGTGCGCGCGTCCTTGATGCCGGTCAGATGCTGGATCGCGCCCGAGATGCCAAATGCGAGATACAGCTCTGGCGCGATGATCTTGCCGGTCTGGCCGACCTGCATGTCGTTCGCGGCGTAGCCCGCGTCGACCGCGGCGCGCGAGGCACCGACAGCCGCCCCGAGCTTGTCAGCGAGGCTGTAGAGGATCTTGAAGTTGTCGGCGCTCGCCAGTGCCCGACCGCCCGATACCACGCGGGAGGCGGTCTGCAGGTCCGGCCGATCGCTCTTGGCAGCCGACAGAGCGACGAAGCGCGTGTGCGACGGCAGTGCTGCATCGGCCGTAGCGCTGACAACCGCAGCGGTACCACCCGCCGTCGCCGCTTCGAAGGACGCGGTGCGGACCGTGGCGACCAACTTCGAGCCGGCGGCAATCTCGGCGGTCACGATGGCGTTGCCGGCGTACATCGGACGGCGGAAGCGCGTCGCGCTTTCGACCGCCATGACGTCCGACAGCTGCGGCGCGTCGAGCAGCGCTGCGATGCGCGGCATCAGGTCCTTGCCGAACGTGGTCGACGGGCCGAACACGTACTGGAAGTTCGCGGCCAACTGGGCAGCCTGTGGCGCGAGGTTCGCGGCGAGCAGTTGTGCGTGCGCCGGGTGATCGACGCGCAGCACCTGCGCCACGCCCGCGAGGGCGGCAGCCTGGGCAGCGACCGCAGCGCCATCGGTGGCGAACACCGCGATGCTGATGTCGGCATCGGGAATCGCACGGGCGCAGGTCACGCACTTGGCAGTGCTGAGGTTCAGCCGCTGGCCGTCGTGCTCGGCAATGATCAGGATCTTGTGGCTCATCTAGATTCTTCCTCGATTCAACTCGCGCGCTTCGCTCAGACCAGGCCGCGCTTGCGGAGCGCGTCGACCAGTTCCTGGACGTCCTTGACCATGACGCCTTTCTGGCGCTGGGCAGGCGGTTCGAACTTCACGAGCTTGACGCGCTCGGCGACATCGACGCCCAGCGAGGCGACATCGAGCGTCTCGAGCGGCTTCTTCTTCGCTTTCATGATGTCCGGCAGCTTGACGTAGCGCGGTTCGTTGAGACGCAGGTCGGTCGTGATGACGGCAGGCAGATCGACCTCGAGCGTCTCGAGCCCGGCGTCGACTTCGCGCGTGACGCGCGCCTTGTCGCCATCGATCTCGACCTTGGAGGCGAACGTCGCCTGCGGGCGGCCCCACAGGGCGGCGAGCATCTGCCCGGTCTGGCTGGCATCGTCGTCGATGGCCTGCTTGCCGAGGATGGCCAGCACGGGCTGTTCCTTCTCGACCAGCTTCAGCAGCAGCTTCGCGGCCGCGAGCGGTTCGATGGTCGCGTCGGTCTGGACGTGCAGCGCGCGATCAGCGCCCATCGCCAGGGCGGTGCGCAGCTGTTGCTGGCAATCCGCAGGGCCGATGGTCGCCACGACGACTTCCTCGGCGAGACCCTTTTCCTTGATTCGCAGCGCCTCTTCGAGCGCTATCTCGTCGAA
>JBIITU010000293.1:0-4469 GCA_044340335.1 Steroidobacteraceae bacterium | reverse complement strand
CCTCGTTGACCGCTGCGCCCTTGCGCAGCAGCTCGATTTCAGCCGGCGTCTTGACCTTGCGGGTGTCGAGCCAGACATCGTGCCCGTCGACCCAGCGCAGGCCGGGCAGTTCGGCGGCGACGTGCTGGGCGAGACGCAGATCATCAAAGCCGATTCGCGCGCCGGCGAGGCCCGCATCGGCGATGGCCTCGCGCGTGCCGGCCACGATGTCCTGCGCGAGTCCGCCGCGCACCTTCTGCTGGTAGAGCTGCTCGACGTCTGCCTGCAGCGGGTCGAGTCGCACCGGCTCCGGTTCATGGGCGATGTACGACGTGTTCATGAACTCCGTCGTGCGGATCTGCGGGATCCAGGTCGGCGATTCCAGCAGGCCCGCCAGCGCGAACTCCGGCACGATCAGCACGGCAGGGATCGCCGGGTCGCGCGGGATCAGCACCGCGGCCTGGTTCTCCTGGAAGCCCCATTCGGAGATCCGGGTCCAGAAGCCGGACGCGTAGTAGACATTGCGCGGCGAGGACGCGATCAGGGCGTCGAGTCCGGCGGCGTCCATCAGGCGACGGGCCCGCTCCAGATTGATCAGCATTTTTCTACCTGTGCGGCGGTGCGCTTTGACGGCGGCGGCATGACTGGTCTATGGTACAAAAAAACCGGACTGACTGTTTTTTTTCGAAGCCCAGCCGGTCATTTCCTGAGGGGGAAAATGCAATGTCCTACGATCCTGAGATGCTGCTCGACGCGTATCGGCGCATGCGCGCGATACGTGAATTCGAGGAACGGATGCGGCGTGAAGTGCAGGCCGGCACCGTGCCCGGCTTCGTGCACCTGTACTGCGGGCAGGAAGCAGTGGGCGTCGGCGCCTGCATGCACCTGCGCGACACCGACTACATCGGCAGCACGCATCGCGGTCACGGCCACTGCATCGCCAAGGGCTGCGACATCGGCGCGATGCTGCTCGAGATCTATTGCAAGCAGGGCGGGCTGTGCAACGGCAAGGGCGGCTCGATGCATATCGCCGACCTCCGCAAGGGCATGCTGGGTGCCAATGCCATCGTCGGTGGCGCGCCGCCGATCGCGGTGGGCGCCGCGCTGACGCACCGGACACTGGGCACGGACGGCGTCGCGATGGCCTTCATCGGCGACGGCGCTTCCAACCAGGGCACGGTGGCGGAATCGCTGAACATGGCCGCGGTGCTGAAGCTGCCGATGATCTTCATGTACGAGAACAACGGCTACGCCGAGTTCACCGGCACGGGCTATCACCTGGGCGGCGCCGACATCGCCAAGCGCGCGGCGGCTTTCGGCATGCCGGCCGAGAAGGTCGACGGCACGGATTTCTTCGCCGTCTACGACGCCGTCGGGCGTGCCGTGGCGCGGGCGCGGGCCGGCGAGGGGCCGAGCGCGGTGGAGGCCTTTGCCTATCGGTGGTACGGCCACTTCGAGGGCGACATGCAGAAGTACCGCGGCGATGGCGAAGTGGAGCGGCTGCGCGCCACTTCCGATCCGCTGCGCATCTTCACCGCGCGCGTGACCGCAGACCATGGCATCGGCGCGGATGTACTCGCCGAGATCGATGCCGAGATCGTCGAGTTGATCGACGAGAGCGTCGCGGCCGCGAAGGCCGCGCCGCGGCCGGGCAAGGAAGCGCTGTACGCCGACGTCTACGGGAGCTACTGAGATGCCAATCAAGACTTATCGCGAAGCGATCACCGAGGCGCTGCAGATCGAGATGCGGCGCGACTCGCGCGTCATCATCCTGGGCGAGGACGTCGTAGGCGGTCTCGGCGGCACGGCCGGCGAAGTCGAAGCAGCTGGCGGCACGTTCGGCGTCACGGCGGGCTTTGCGGCCGAGTTCGGGCGACGCCGCGTCATCGACACGCCGATCACGGAATCGGCGATTGTCGGGGCCGCCAACGGCGCCGCGCTCACCGGCTTGCGGCCGGTCGCCGAAGTCATGTTCATGGACTTCCTCGGCGTCTGCCTCGACCAGATCCTCAACCAGCAGGCCAAGTTCCGCTACATGTTCGGCGGCAAGTGCAATGTGCCGGTCGTGATCCGCACGCTGATGGGCGCAGGCTACGGCGCGGGTCCGCAGCACTCGCAGAGCCTGCACGCGCTGCTGACCGCGATCCCTGGGCTCAAGGTCGTGTTGCCGTCGTCCCCGGCGGATGCCAAGGGTCTGCTCGCAACGGCGATCCGCGACGACGACCCGGTCATCTTCTGCGAGAACAAGGTGCTGTATCAGGAGAAGGGCGAGGTGCCCGATGGCGAGTACCTGGTTCCTTTCGGCGAAGCGAACATCACGCGGCGCGGCAACCAGGTCACGATCGTCGCGTTCTCGCGCATGGTGCTGCTGGCCAACAAGGTTGCCGACAAGCTCGCGAAGGAAGGCATCTCGGTCGAGGTGATCGACCCGCGCACCACGTCGCCGCTCGACCGCGACAGCATCCTCGAGTCGATCGAGAAGACGGGTCGACTGGTCGTCGTCGACGAGGCCGATCCGTACTGCGGCATGGCCAGCGAGATCGCGAGCCTGGCGGCCTGCGAGGCGCTCGATTCATTGCGCGCGCCGGTGCAGAAGGTGACGCCGCCGCACACGCCCGTGCCGGCGACGCCGCACCTCGAGCAGGACTGGATCCCGTCGGTCGAGAAGATCGAACATGCGGTGCGCGCCACGCTCGGTGCCCGCCTGTCGCGGACCGCGTGAGGCTGCCATGAAGAAGAAAGTGGGCTATGCCGCCTACATGCGGGTCCGCACGCTGCCAGCCAAACGTGCGGAGTTCCTGCGCCTGATCAGCGAGCTGCACGCCAACGTCCACGCGCACGAGCCCGACACGATCTTCTTCGAGGTGCTGAACGGCGCCGACGAGAACGAGTTCGTGTTTCTCGAGGGCTTCGTCGACGAGGCGGCGCAGCAGCGGCACCAGAACGCGCCGTACCACGTCGCGATGTCGGCGGCGGGCTGGGCCTGCCTCGATGGCCAGCCCATCATCGAGTTCATGAAGCCGGCGGTATAGCGCATGCGCGTCGCAAGGGTGATGCCGCGCGCCGCGTTTCGTTTGTCCGTGCTGGCCGCCGCGATGATCGGCGGTGCCGCGGTGGGTGCCGCGGCGCTGGCCGATGGCGCGAAGGGCTGGTCGCACTACGGCGGGTCGCCGGCGGGCACGCGGTTCTCGACGGCGGCGCAGATCGACCGCAGCAACGTCGATCAACTCGAGATCGCGTGGCGTTACTCCACCGGCGAACTGAAGCGGCGCGGCCCCGACCTGATCACCAACAGTTCGACCCAGGTCACGCCGATCCTGGTCGACGACACGCTCGTGTTCTGCACGCCGTTCAATCGCGTCATCGCGCTCGATGCCGCGACCGGGCGCGAACGCTGGGTGTTCGACCCCAAGGTGCGGCTCGATCTCAAACTGCCGTACCAGTACAGCTGCCGCGGCGTCAGCCAGTGGCGCGATCCGGAGGCAGTCGCGACGGCGGCCTGCGCCAAGCGCATCCTGACCGCCACCGTCGACCTGCGGTTGATCGCGCTCGATGCCCGGACCGGCAAGCCCTGCGCGGGGTTCGGCGTCAACGGCCAGGTCAAGGTCGAGCGCCAGCCGGCCGACCAGTATCCCGGCGAGTCGAAGTTCATCTCGGCGCCGGTGATCGCCTCGGGGGTCGTCGCGATCAGTGCGTCCATCATGGACAACATCCGCACCGATTCGCCGCCTGGCACGATCTACGCGTTCGACGTCCGCACGGGCGAGCCGCGCTGGCAGTTCGATCCCGTCCCGCGCGACCGGGCCGATCCGGCCTACGCCACCTGGTTCGATGACAGCGCACTGCGCACGGGCTCGGCGAACGTCTGGTCAACGATGGTCGCGGATGAGGCGCGCGGCATCATCTACGCACCGATCGGTTCGGCGTCGCCGGATTTCTGGGGTGGCGAGCGCAAGGGCGACAACCTGTATTCGAGTTCGCTGGTGGCGCTGAACGCCACGACCGGGCAACGGATCTGGCACTTCCAGAGCGTGCGCCATGACATCTGGGACTACGACGTTTCGGCGCCACCGCTGCTCGCCGAACTGCGGCGCGGCGGCAAGCCGGTGCCCGCCGTCGTGCAGAACACCAAGCAGGGCTTCGTGTTCGTGTTCGACCGCACCAACGGCGCGCCGCTGTTCCCGATCGAGGATCGCCCGGTGCCGCAGGGCGCGCTGCCGGGCGAGTGGCTGTCGCCGACCCAGCCATTCCCGGTCAAGCCTGAGCCGCTGGTGCCGACTTCAGTGAAGCCCGAGGACGCCTGGGGCTTCACGTTCTGGGACAAGGCGGCCTGCCGCCGCAAGATCGAATCGCTGCGCTCGGAAGGCATCTTCACGCCGCCGACCACCGCGCCCGGCACCATCCTCGCGCCCGGCACGGCGGGCGGCGCGAACTGGGGTGGCGCTGCGTTCGACAGCAAGCGGCAGCTGATGCTGATCAACGTCAATCGC
>JBIITU010000292.1:0-4482 GCA_044340335.1 Steroidobacteraceae bacterium | reverse complement strand
GACCTCGTCGACAAGAGCGTGCGCCGCGTCGTGTTCTACGAGATCACGAAGAACGCGGTGCGCGAGGCCATCCAGGAGCCGCGCGACCTGTCGCTCGACCTCGTCAACGCGCAGCAGGCGCGCCGCGCGCTCGATTACCTCGTCGGCTTCAACCTGTCGCCGCTGCTGTGGAAGAAGGTGCAGCGCGGCCTGTCGGCCGGGCGCGTGCAGAGCCCCGCGCTGCGGATGATCTGCGAGCGCGAGGCCGAGATCCAGGCCTTCATACCGCTGGAGTACTGGACCCTCGACGCCGAAGGCGAGCACACCGCGCAGGCCTTCCCGCTGAAGCTGATCGAATACGCCGGCCGCAAGGTCGAGCAGTTCAGCTTCACCAACGAAGGCTCGGCGCGCGAGGTCGAGACCGCGATCCGCAACGCCGTCGCCGCAGCGCCGGGCGGCGCGCTGCGCGTCGTCACGATCGATCGCAAGCAGCGCCGGCGCAATCCGTCGCCGCCGTTCACGACATCCACGCTGCAGCAGGAAGCCGCGCGCAAGCTCGGCTTCTCGGCACAGCGCACCATGCGGCTCGCGCAGCAGCTTTATGAAGGCGTCGACTTCGGCGAGGGTTCGATCGGCCTGATCACCTACATGCGCACCGACTCGCTGAACCTCGCCAACGAGGCGGTTGCCGAGATCCGCAGCGTCATCGAACGGCAGTACGGCAAGGAAGCGGTCGCCGACGAAGTGCGCGTCTACAAGACGAAGTCGCGCAACGCCCAGGAGGCGCACGAGGCGATCCGCCCGACGTCGGCATCCATCCTGCCGGCGCAGGTCGAAGGCAAGATCGACCCGGATCAATTCAAGCTCTATGCGCTGATCTGGAAACGCGCCGTCGCCTGCCAGATGGCGCACGCGCTGTTCGACACGGTCGCGGTCGACATGCAGGCCGGCACGGCGGCGTCACCCGACGCGCGGCACATGCTGCGCGCCAACGGCTCGACGCTCGTCAAGCCCGGCTACATGGCTGTCTACCAGGAAGGCCAGGACGACAGCGCCGACGACGAGTCCGATCGCATCCTGCCGGCGATGAACGAAGGCGATGCGGTCAAGCTGGTGTCGGTGCACGCCGAGCAGCATTTCACCGAACCGCCGCCGCGCTTCTCGGAAGCCTCGCTGGTCAAGGCGCTCGAGGAACACGGCATCGGCCGCCCCTCGACCTACGCGTCGATCATCTCGACGCTGAAGGACCGCGAGTACGTCGAGATGGACGGCCGGCGCTTCATCCCGACCGACATGGGCAAGATCGTCAACCTGTTCCTGTCGAAGTATTTCCTCAAGTACGTCGACTACGGCTTCACGGCCGCGATGGAAGACGAGCTCGATGCCGTGTCGCGCGGCGAAGAGCTGTGGACGGAACCGCTCGAGAAGTTCTGGAAGCCGTTCATCGACCTGGTCGAGCACACCGACAAGAACGTCTCGCGCGAGGAAGTCGCGCAATCGCGCGACCTCGGCTTCGATCCGGTCAGCGGCAAGCCGATGAGCGTGCGCATGGGTCGCTACGGGCCGTTCGTGCAGATCGGCACCAAGGACGACGAAGAAAAGCCGAAGTTCGCCGGGCTGCGGCCCGGGCAGAAGATGGACAAGATCACGCTGGCCGAGGCGCTCGAGCTGTTCAAGCTGCCGCGCAAGCTCGGCCTCGTCCCCGAGGGCCTCGAGGGCACGGGCGAGGAGATCACGACCAACTTCGGCCGCTTCGGGCCCTACCTGAAGTACGGCGCGAAGTATGTCTCGCTGAAGGAAGGCGACGATCCCTACACGATCGAGCCGGAGCGTGCCGTCGAACTGATCCGCGCCAAGCAGATCGCCGACGCCAATCGCATCATCCACGACTTCGGCGTGGGCGGCGTGCAGGTGCTGAACGGGCGCTACGGCCCGTACATCAGCGACGGCGAGAAGAACGCGCGCATCCCGAAGGATCGCGACCCGAAGACGCTGACGCTCGAGGAATGCCAGGCGCTGCTCGCCGCGGCACCGGCCCGCGGCGGCCGCTTCGGGCGCCGCTTCGGCGCGCGCGGCAAGGCGGGTGCGAAGACCGCTGCGAAAACCGCGAAGCCGGCCGCGAAGCCCACCGACAAGGCTGCCGCAAAGAAGCCGGCGGCGGCGGCAGGAGCGACGCCTGCCGCCTCGGCTGCAGCGGCACCGGCCACAGCGCGCAGCGCACCTGCGAAAAAGAAAGCCGCCGCGAAGAAAGCGCCGGCGAAGCGGGCCGCGCCGAAGAAGAGCCGGAGCGCCGCGGCCGGCGCGTGAAGTACCGCCACGCGTTCCACGCCGGCAACTTCGCCGACGTGCACAAGCATGTCGTGCTGCTGGCGCTGTTCGAGGCGCTGCAGCGCAAGGACAAGGGCTTCCTGTACGTCGACACGCATGCCGGCGACGGCCTGTACGACCTGCGCAGCGCCGACGCGCGCCAGGGCGCGCACGAATCGGCCAACGGCATCGAGCGGCTGCGCAGCGATGCGGGCAGCGCAGCGCCCGCACCCGCACCCGCACCCGCACTGATCGAACGTTATCTCGCGCTGGTCGCCGAGGCGCGCCGCGCCAGCGGCATCCGCCATGCCTATCCCGGCTCGCCGTGGCTCGCCGCGCAGGCGCTGCGGCCGCAGGATCGCGCGGTCTGCTGCGAGGCGCGCACCGAAGCGTTCGTGGCGCTGCGCCGCGCGCTGCGCGATGCGACCCGCGTCAACTGCGAGAATGTCGACGGCTACGAGCGGTTGCCTGCGCTGCTGCCGCCGGTCGAGCGCCGTGGCCTGGTGCTGATCGACCCGCCGTACGAAGACGGCCGTGACGACCGGCGCCGCATCGGCACGACGCTCGAGGAGTCGCTGCGCCGCTTCGCGACGGGCGTCTACGTCGTCTGGTACCCGATCAAGCACGACGCCGACACGGGCCGCTGGCTCGATGCGCTGCGCGGCCGGCTCGCGCAGCCCTGGCTGACCTGCGAGCTGTGGCTGCATCCGCGCGACACGCGCATCGGCCTGAATGGCTCCGGAATGCTGGTCATCCATCCGCCGTATCTGGTCGACGCGCAGCTGCGCGAGACGCTGCCCTGGCTGTTGCAGGCGCTGGGCGTGACGACGGCCCAGGGCGGCTGGTCGGTCGACAGCGGCTAGGGCGTGCTGACGCTGCGGCGCTCGAGCGCGCGCCGGATGCGGGCGAGCGGCTCGTCGACCGCCACGTCGCCGCGACTCAGCACGGCCACCGCGCCGTCCGCGGCCGGTGCAATCACGCCTGCATAGCCGCCCTCGTCGAAACGCCGCGGCGTGGCGACGGATTCCGCGGGCAGCACCATGACCGTCACCGGTCCACTCGGCGTGCGCAGCACCAGGTGCGGTACCCAGTGGCCGCGGAACCAGCAGCTGTGCGCGTAGACGACCTCGCCGAGCGCGGCGCGGTCGAGGCGCACGCCCGAACGACGCAGCACGAGGTCGAGCGCCGATTGCGGCAGCGGGCGTGTTTCGTCCCAGCTGTAGACTTCTTTGGCCATGTGCTCAACGAGCTCCGTCGCGAGCGCCTCGCCATCGCGGCCACCGGCCACGAACACGCCGAGCAGCACCGTCAGCAGGACGCTGGCTGCCAGCGCCCAGCCACGCCAGCGCCGCGGGGCCCCGGGCGACCGCACCGGCAGCGGCACGACCTGCGCCGCTGCGCGCGGCGCGGTTGGTGGTGCCGACGCTGCAGGGGGTGCTGCCAGCGGCAGCGCCAGCGCGCGTTCCAGTCGCGCCTGGAGTTCGAGCATCTCGCGGCGATAGCCGCTGCAGTCGGCACAGCCGGCCAGATGCTGCTCGAGGGCGGGATCAGTGCCGTGCGGCTGCGCGCCGAGGGCCTCGCGAACCTGTTCGCAGTTCATGACGCCCCCGCCCGCGGCGCGAGCCCGTAGATCACCCGCAGCTGGTCGCGCGCCCGGAACAGGCGGGTCAGAACCGCCGACTGCGTCAGGCCGAGCTCCGTCGCGATTTCCTGGGTCGAGAAGCCACCGAGCACCTGCATGACCAAGGGCTCGCGATAGTCATCCGGCAGCCGCAGGATCGCCGCCCGCAGCTCGCCGAGTTCCTGCTCGTCGGCGGCGGCCAGCTGCGGATCGTCGCTGGCGACCAGCGCATCGACATCGGTCAGCTCGAAGCGCTTGCGCTCGTACAGGCGCGCATGCTCGCGTCGCACGATCGTCAGCAGCCACGCCCGCCCGGCGCGGGCTTCCGCCAGTTCACCGCGTGCTTTCCAGGCTCGCAACATTGCCTCCTGAACGACGTCCTCCGCGATCGCGCGATCCCGCGCCAGCCACAGCGCGAAGCGCAGCAGGTCTGGGCGCAAATCCGCCAACCAGCGCTCGAATTGCGGGTCGTTCATGTACAAGACCGGGGCATTGCGGGTATTGTTTCGCGCCGAATGCGCCAAGAATTAGAAGATACCGCAGAGCCCGACCGATATGGCGTCGTCGGCCACCCC
>JBIITU010000452.1:0-2680 GCA_044340335.1 Steroidobacteraceae bacterium | reverse complement strand
GCAGGAATCCCATCCGATCGACAGACCCTTGTTCGATCAGCTCGCCGATCTCGCGGCTGCGGCCGGCGTCGAGCCGCGCTACGAGATCATCTCCGGCTACCGCTCGCCGCAGACCAATGACCGGCTCGCGGCGGCCAGCGGCGGCGTTGCCAAGCGCAGCCTGCACATGCAGGGCCGCGCGATCGACGTGCGCCTGAAGGGCGTCTCCTGCGCGCGGCTGCGCGATCTGGCCCTGGTCGCCGGTCGTGGCGGCGTCGGTTACTACCGCAGCTCCGACTTCGTCCACCTCGACACCGGGCGCGTCCGCGCCTGGGCGGGCTGAGCACGCTTCAGTTTCCGGCGCCGATCGGCGGCAGCGGCTTGCGGGCGCGTAGCTGCCGCAGCAGGCGGGCGTCGTGCCCGTACAGATCGTCGAAGAACAGCACTTCGCCCGCTTCCGTGGCCAGCGCCGTCGCGTACAGGATCATCACGCGGACGGGCTGCGCGAGATTGACCCGTACCGGGCCAGTCCCCTGCTGTGCGGCGATGATCCGGTCGCGATTCCAGGCGGGCTCATCGCGCAGCAGGAACTCGGCCAGCTGCACCGGATCTTCAACCCGGATGCAGCCATGGCTGAACGCGCGCCGCGTCGCCGCGAACAGCGACTGCGCCGGCGTGCCGTGCAGGTAGACGTTGTGCCGGTTCGGGAACATGAACTTCGCGAGCCCGAGCGCGTTGGCGGGCCCGGGCAGCTGGCGCAGGCGCAGTTCGCCGCGCGCGAGTGCTTCGACGCTCTGTGCCGACGACGCGACCGGGCGCGCGTCGTCGCCGGGGCCGGCAACAAGCTCGTAGCCGTTGCGGGTCGCCCAGTCCGGGTCGGCGCGCAGACGGGCAAGGTATTCCTTGCGCATGATCGACGCGGGGACATCCCAGTAAGGCCGGAACACGATGTAGCGCATGTCGGCGACGAACACGGGCGTGTTCTGGTCCGGGAAGGTGCGGCCGACGATGACGTTCATCTGCAGCATGGCGTCTTCGCGATCCTCCTGCGTGAGGAACGCGAACAGGCGGAACTGCGGGATATTGACGATGATGGGCGGTGAGTCGAGGCGCGGCGGCAGCCAGCGCGCGCGCTCCAGCGACAACTCGATCTGCCGCACGCGCTCGGCGAGCGGGCGCACCAGCGCGTTCCACGTGGCGCGGCCGAGCGCGCCATCGGCCTCGAGACCGTGGCGACGCTGGAAGCGCTGCAGAGCACTGACGCTGTCCGGATCGAGCAGGTCGAGTTGCTGCGCGTCGGCTGGCGGTGCGGGCAGATCGCCGAGTTCGCGCAGCAGTCGCCGCAGCGCCGGCATGCCCGCATAGGTTTCGCCAGGCTTGACGCTGCGCGCCGGCAGCCGGGGCAGATCGGTCAGCCCGGGTTCGAGCGCAAGCTCGCGATAGCGGTTCAACGCCTGCTTGAGCAGGGCGTAATGCTGCAGCGCCGGCTCCCATTGGTCGAGCACAGCCTGTGTGTCGCTGCTGCTGGCGAGCGCCGCCAGTGCGACCTCGATATCGAGCACGGCATGCGGCACGGCAAGATCATGGCCCGCAGCGCTCGGTGCGATGCGACCGGCATGCAGGTCGCCCACGAAGCGCGCGGCGCTGCGGCCGAACGCGGCATCGAGGCGCGCAATCGCCGCGGCATCGGCGCGCGGCGACAGCGCGGCGATCGCGGCCGCGAGCTCGTTGCCGCGGTAGTCGCGCGAGTCGAGGCCGCGGCTCTCTGCGGCGCGCATCTCCGCCAACAGGTTGACGGCCGGACGCGTCAGCTGGGTACCGCTGAACCAGCGCGGCGTCGTGGTCGCGGTGGCGGGCTCGGTTGCAGTTGCAGTGGCATTTGCGGTCGCGGCCAGGCAGAGCAGGGCGAGCGCGAGCGCGGCGGCGGGCAGGCATCGAAGCATGGCGCATTGTAGCGGCGCGCGTGCCGCTGTCGCCGTGCTAACGTCGTGCGCATGCGGATCGAGATCGTCCACCACGTCGCCGGCGCCCAGGCCAGCCGCGGCGTCGCCATCGTCATCGACGTGTTCCGCTGCTGCAGCGTCGCGGCGCATGCGCTCGCGGCGGGCGCGGCGCGCATCGTACCGGTCGCAGACGTCGAAGCCGCCTACGCCCTCAAGCGCGCGCTGCCCGACGCGTGGCTGATCGGCGAGCGCTACGGGCAGCCGCTGCCCGGTTTCGATGCCGGCAACTCGCCCACCGAGGTGCGCGCGCTGCCGCTGGCGGGTCGCACGCTGATCCACACGACGCATGCCGGCACGCAGGGCCTCGAGGGCGCGGCGGCGGAAGTGGTCTTCACCGGCGCGTTCGTGAACCTCGGGGCCACGATTGCCGCGGTGCGCGCGCTTGCGCCGCCCGAGGTCTGGATCGTCGCGATGGGGCATCAGGCGCGCGAACGCTGCGTCGAGGATGACCTGTGCGCCGCATGGCTCGCCGCGCGGTTCGAGGCATCCGGCGCCGTGCCCGCGGCGCAGTCTGAGGCCGCGCTGCGCGAGCAGCTGCGGGCTGCGCCGGCGGCGCACAAGTTCTTCGACCCGGCGCTGACCTGGGCGCCGGAGTCCGACTTCGACGCCTGTGCCCAACTCGACCGCGTGCCGTTCGCCGTGCAGCGCCGGCGCGATCCGCAGCTCGACGGTCGCTGGGTGCTGACGCGCGAGGTGCT
>JBIITU010000291.1:0-4515 GCA_044340335.1 Steroidobacteraceae bacterium | reverse complement strand
CGGATGCTCTGCCCCGACCCAATGCGGGTTGTAGAGCACCATGAGCACGAGGTAGAAGAACCAGAGCAGATAGATGCTCTCGATGAAGGTGATGAGGGCGAAGTTCCGATCATGCCGCGGATTGGGTTTTCCGACGGGCAGGCGGAGGTTGCGCTGGATCCAGTGAAAGAAGTTGCACTTGGTCTCTTTGTTCAACAGGAAGAAGAGCAGGGTGCAAATCAGCACCGCCACCGAAGCCTCCATCACCAGGTACTCGGGCTTGATCTCGATCTCGCCGCCGGGACCGAGAATCGGCGCGACCTTCATCTGGTGCGCGTACTCGATGAACGTGAACTCGATCCAGCCCGTCCACAGCAGCATCGCCGCCGTGAACCCCCACCATGTCGCAGCGGTCTCTCCCGGCCGTGTCATGCCATAGAGGAGCATTGCCAGCCCGACCAGTCCCATCGCGAACGCAGCCTGGAACATCCACTCGTGCCCGAGCAGGTCTTCCATGACGATCATGATCGTGTGGCCGAGTCCCTGGACGATGAACACACCGACGAAGGCCAGCAGGCCGATATACGGCGGCTTGAACAGCAGGTTCTTGAGGACGGTCACTGCACACCTCCGGCCGGGACCAAGGCCCGGTTCCAGTCATTCACTGCGGCGCGTCGGCATTGGAGAATCAGAATGTAGTCGATGGGTCGGGCGGCGTCTGTCAACGGAAGGTTAACGAGGGTCAACCGGCCAGGACGGTTCCGCTGCGCCACCCCGTGGCCCGGTCCCTGTCCGTGTGGCGGCGCGGAAAAGCGTAACCAGTTCACAGAACGCGGCCGCAAATGGCCGCTTGCGTCGCGCAACTGCGACCCGATGAACGCTTGCGCGACGTCGCGATGAGTAAAGTGCTCCGCTGTGAAGAGCAAACCTGCCATCGAACTGTCCGAGGATCTGGCCGGCGACCTGCCGCAGCAGCGGCTCGCGATCGCGGCGATCGGCGATGCGCTGAAGGAGTCTCTGCAGGTCTCCCGCCTGGTTTCGCTATCCATCCATGATGGTGATGGCGACCTGCTGTGGCTCAGTGAGAGTCTGCTCGGACCCGACGAACACGCTGTCATCGTCGACGGTATCGACGAACTGCGCGCTGCCGAGAAACTGGCGCACGTCCAACGTGACATGGGTGACGGGCGCCAGGCCACGGTGCTTGCTGCAAGGACCGACACCGGCCTGCTAGGGGCAGTCGTCATGGTCATCGCGATGGCGCGGTGGCGCGCACCGCGCGGGGCGCGCAGTCTGGTCGACGACGCGACCTTGGGATCGTTGCAGCGCATCGCCACGATCGCGTTGATGTCGAAGCCGCAGGAGGCAGCGCCAGCTGCCGCGGCGGTTGTGCAGAAATCCCCACCGACGCTGGCGCCCGTGAGCCGCGAAGCTGCCCCGCGTCGTTCCGCCGTTGCTGCCGTGCTGGCTGCCGACGTGCATTTCCACCTGGTGCGTGAACCCATGCTGCGCCTCGACGCTGCTCCTGAACACGGGTTCGTGCGGGTCCGCGGTCGCTCTGCACGAAACGACGGGACCGATCTGGCCGTTTCCGCCGCGAGCGATCGCATCGTTTTCGCCGAACTGATTCGCCTGCTCGAGCGCGAAGCGGCGGCAGGCAATGCACAGGCCGAGCTGCACGTGCTGCGTCTGTCGGAGGCGTCGATCCAGGATCCGGGATTCCTGCGCTACGCCGCAATGCGGCTGCAGCACGCACCGCAGCTTGCGGACAAGATCGGATTCGCGGTCGACGAGTCCGTTCTCGTCAAGGGCCCCGTCGCGCTCGGTGGCTTCTTCGAAGGCTGCGAGAGGCTGGGCTGCTTCGTGATCGTCGAAGGCTTCACGCTGCATGCGGAAAGCCTGTCCATCCTGTCGACCAAAGCACTGCGTGCGATCAGCTTTCGTCTGCCGTCCGACCGCCGCGACGGCAAGCCTTCGCGAGCGGCGCGCGCTTACGCCGTCGCGATGACGTTCTTCTGCAAGGCGATGAAAATCGCCTGTATCGCGCAGACTGGCAAGCCTGAAGCCAATCGTCGCTGGCTCGCGCGGATCGGTATCGCGTACGTCGAGTAGCGGCGGCGCCGAGTTGGGGTAACAATGGTCGCGGCAGGTTGGCTGTAACGCATGATCATCCCCCAGTACTGGGCTGAAGCCCGGCTCCAGCGCCGCGACCGCAAGCGCCAGCTGACCGTGCGCCGCTTCGGTTGGTCCGATATCAGCCTCGAGGACGCCCAGGCCCACGCCGACAAGCGTGTGGGCGAAGCCCTCAATCGGGCGATGGCGGGCGAGCCCGTGCCGCGACGCGAACGCCGTGTCGCGTACAACGGCAGCGAGGGCGTGCCGATCCGCGAGCAGATCGTCAAGCGCGATGGCGACACGGTCATCACGCGCAACGGTTACGGCGCCTTGTGCCTGAACACGCCGAACGTGTTTTTCGCGGATATCGACTTTGCACCGCATGCGCCTTCCGCGCGCATCGTGCTGCCGTCCGTGCTGTTGGTGTTTGCTGCAGTGGCGGCAGCCCTGTACTTCGGGTTTGCGATGAACGTGGTGTTGTCGCTCAGCAGTGCATTCTTCGCGTCGCTGCTGATTGGCGTCCCGCTGCCGGGGTGGGTGGTGCGCATCGGCACCGCTTTGCGCGGCGGTGCGGAGAAGGTCGCGATGGAACGCGTACGCCACTTCGTCGCCGCGCGCCCCGAGTGGTGCGTGCGGCTCTATCGCACGCCGGCCGGGTTACGTTTGCTGGCGCTGCACCGGACGTTCGAGCCACGCGAAGCCGACACTGTCGCGGCGTTCGAGGCGCTTGGCGCCGATCCGACCTATACCCGGATGTGCCTCAACCAGAACTGCTTCCGCGCGCGCGTCAGTCCGAAACCGTGGCGCATCGGCATGCAACGCCTGCGACCTCCGTACAGCGCCGCCTGGCGTCCCGAGCAGGCCGAACTTCCGTCGCGCCGGGCATGGATTGCCGCTTACGATCGCGCATCGGCCGGGTATGCAGCCTGTCGGTATCTCGAAACGCTCGGCTCTGGCACGCCGCACCGCGATGCGGATCGTGTGCGTCGATTGCACGATCTGATGTGCCAGGCCGAGCGGGATCTGCCGCTGGCCTGAGGCTGGTACCGACACAGACCCACGGCTGTGACTACAATCCGGCACGATGGACACGACCGGTAATGTTCGCTTCGCGCTCGATCCCCGTATCGATCCATCGACCCTGACGCCCGTGTTTCGTCGCGCACGGCGTCTGCACATCCCGGGCATTCTGCGTCAGGGTGGTGCCGAGGCTTTGTATCGCCATATGGCCGCCGAATTGAGCTGGAGCCTCGTGCTGCACGATGGCGCGGGAGTGCGCGAGGCCACCCCGCAGTTGCGCGAGAAGCTCGGCCCGCAGATGGAAGCCGAGGCGGCTTCGACCGCTTATCGCGGCGCACGTGATGGCTTCAACTTTCTGTACGAACATCGGCGAGTGGCCGACAGCCCCAGCGACCGCGCGCTCGATCCGTCGCTGCTGGCCCGTTTCGTCGACTTCCTGAATTCCGATCCGTTCATCCGCTTCGCGCGCAAGCTGACTGGCATCGACGACATCGAGTGGGCCGACGCCCAGGCCACGCGTTACCGCAGCGGCCACTTCCTGACGATGCATGATGACCAGACCGGGCTCGGGCGGCGACGCGCGGCCTACGTGCTCAATCTGACGCCCGGGTGGAAGGCGGACTTTGGCGGCCTGCTGCAGTTCATCGACGACGATGGCCATGTCGCAGAAGCCTATGTGCCGCGATTCAATGCGCTCAACATCTTCGCGGTGCCTCAGCTGCACAGCGTCAGCATGGTGACGCCGTTTGCCGTCGGTGCACGTTACTCCGTCACAGGTTGGTTGCGGGCGCGCTGACGTATCGTGATGCGGTCCCCGAACGCACTGCCCAGGTACAGAAGCTGGCCGTGCTGCACGGCGACCGACGCGCCGGGAATGGCAGTGCCATCGTGCGAGTAGACGACTTGCGCTGACCCGTTAGCCTCTACGAGCGCGACCGCAAAAGGAAATCCGCAAGGAACCGCGCTGGGTGCCCGACACGGATCCACACCCGTGACCGGAACGCCGGTATGCCCTGCAACGAGGAAGCTCGCGGGTCCGACAGGGGAGAGATTGTCAGGCTGTAGTGGCAGTTCCACGCGTCGGGCGGTTCCGCCTTCCACCGGCATCATGACGAGCGCCTGGCTGTAGGTGCCGCTGACGGCCAACCACTTGCCGTCACGCGACACGGCGATGCCGTTGGCGAATGACAGCTCCGTGCCGGGGAGTTCTTTCCAGCCCGTGTCCGCCCGCCATGCCAGAGCAAATCCAGTCGGTTTGCGTTCCAGAAACGCACGGCGCAGCGCCGTCGCGTCGGCCTCGGAGGCGGGTCGCTCGAACATGTGGCTCGCGTAGAGAGTGCCGTCTGGCCCGAGTGCCACATCGTTGATCGCATATCGCGCTGGCACCTCGACACAGCCCAG
>JBIITU010000366.1:0-3723 GCA_044340335.1 Steroidobacteraceae bacterium | reverse complement strand
CGTCGGCGGCACGGAAGAAGCCTTCGCGCAGCTGATGAACGAGTACGCGAAGCGCCTCGGCATGACCGCCTCGAACTTCACCAACAGCACCGGGCTGCCGGACCCGAACCTCTACACCACGGCGCGCGACATCGCGACGCTGGCACGCGCGATGATCCGCGAGTTCCCGCAGTACTACCGCTGGTACTCGCTGCGCGAGTTCACCTGGAACAACATCTCCCAGCCGAATCGCAACGGCCTGCTGGGGCGCGATGCCAGTGTCGACGGCATCAAGACCGGCCATACCGAGAGCGCCGGCTATTGCCTGGTCACGTCGGCGAATCGCCGCAACATGCGCCTCATCAGCGTCGTACTCGGGTCGTCCTCGATGAAGGCGCGCGAGAACTCGAGCGCGGCGCTGCTGAACTACGGCTACACGTTCTACGAGACCGTGCGCGTGCGCGCCGCCGGCGAGACCATCCTGCAGCCGCGCGTCTACAAGGGTGCGGTCGATTCGGTGAGCGTCGCGCCGGCCCGCGACGTGCTCGTCACGCTGGGCCGCGGCAGCGCCGGCAACCTGCGCACCGAGGCGACAGTGAACGAACCGCTGATCGCGCCGCTGGCGGCCAACAAGGCGGTCGGCGAACTGCTCGTTCGCGATGGCAACGATATCGTCGCGCGGGTGCCGCTGTTCCCCAAGACGGCCGTCGCCGAGGGCGGGCTCTGGTCGCGATTGACGGACGGCGTCGCACTCTGGTTCCGCTGAGCCGGCATGGCTGAGCCGCTGCCCTGGTGTCACCTCGATGGCGCGCTGCTGCCGCTGCGCGAGGCGCGCATCTCGCCGCTCGACCGCGGCTTTCTCTATGCCGATGCGGTGTACGAGGTCGTGCCGGTCTATGGCGGCCGGCCGTTCCGCTTCGTCGAACACCTGGCGCGGCTCGAGCGCAGCCTGGGCGAGATCGGCATCGCCAACCCGCACGACCGCGATGGCTGGCGCGCGCTGTTCGCGGCGCTGCTGGCGCGCAACGGCGGCGGCGAACAGTATGTCTACCTGCAGGTGTCGCGCGGCGCCGAGTACGGCCGCAACCACGCGCCGCCGCGCGGGCTCGCGCCCACGGTGTTCGCATTCTGCGCACCGCTGCCACCGGCCGACGCGGCACAGCTCGCGGCCGGATTGCGATGCATCACCGCCGCCGACACTCGCTGGGCACGCTGCGACATCAAATCGGTCGCGCTGCTCGCCAACGTGCTGCTGCGCGGCGCGGCCACCGACGCGGGCGCGCACGAAGCGATACTGCTGCGCGACGGCTTCCTGACCGAAGCGAGCAGCTCGGCGGTGCATGTGCTGCGCGCCGGCGTGCTGCTCGCACCGCCCGAGACGCATGCAATCCTGCCGGGCACGACGCGCGCGGTCGTCGAAGAACTCGCCCGCGCGGCCGGACTGCCTTGCGAGACGCGACCGGTCACGGAAGCAGAGCTGCGCAGCGCGGATGAGATCTGGCTGTCGGCCGCCGTGCGCGGCCTGGCGGCCGTGACCTCGCTCGATGCGCGCGCCGTCGGCACGGGGACGCCTGGACCGTGGTTCCGCCGCCTGCACGCCGATTTCGCCGCGCTGGTCGAGCGGCTGGCCGGTACACCCTGGTGACGCCATGAGCGACGCCGACAGCGAGCTGCTGCGCTTTCCGACCGATTATCCGATCAAGGTCGTCGGCCGCAGCGACCCGGGACTGCGCGGCCGCATCGACGCAGTAGTGCTGCGGCACGCACCGGACACGACCGCCGAGCGGATCAGCGAACGCGCCAGCGGTGCCGGCAACTTCGTTTCGATCACCTACATGATCATCGCGCGCAGTCGCCCGCAGATCATCGCCCTCGTCGAGGAGCTCGCCTCGAGCGAGGGCGTCGTGATGGTGATCTAGGACGGGTCGACGCTAGCGCCCGATCAGCGCGAGGAACTCGCGCCGCGTGTCCGCATTGGTCTTGATCGAGCCGCGCAGCGCAGAGGTGACCGTCGCCGTGCCCGTGTGGCGCACGCCGCGCGATTCCATGCACATGTGCCGGCACTCGATGACCACCGCGACACCGAGCGGCTGCAGGTGGGTCGCGAGTGCATCGGCGATCTGGTTCGTCAGTCGCTCCTGCACCTGCAGGCGGCGCGCGAACACTTCGACCAGCCGCGAGATCTTCGACAAGCCCAGGATGCGCTGGTCCGGCACGTAGCCCACGTAGGCCTTGCCGAAGAACGGCGCGAGGTGGTGCTCGCACAGCGAATACACCGGGATGTCGCGCACGATGACCATCTCGTCGACGCTCTCCGCGCCGTCCTCGAAGGACTTCAGGATGTCCTCAGGCTTCTGCTGGTAGCCGCGCGTGTATTCCTGCAGCGCCTTGAGGAAGCGCGCCGGGGTTTCCCGCAGGCCTTCCCGATCCGGATCCTCGCCAATGTGCTTCAGCAGGCTACGGACAGCGCGCAGCTCTTCCTGGTTAGACATGCTCATTCCCTTGATGGACTGGAGACCCCGATTCGGCTGCGGCACGCAGGCCTTGCAGCAGCATCGGACCGAAATCCCGTGCGACATCCGCCACATCCTGTGGGCCGCCCAGCGCAGCAAGCTGCGTGACGGCCAATCCCGGATAGCCGCAGGGATTGATGCGACTGAACGGCTCAAGCCCCATCGAGACGTTCAGCGCGAGTCCATGATAACTCGCGCCACGGCGGACGCGAATCCCGACGCTGGCGAGTTTCGCGCCAGCGACATAAACACCCGGCGCGTCGCGGCGCGCGATGGCCTGCAGGCCATGCCCGGCCACGTAGCGGATGACGGCCTGCTCCAGCGCCGTCACCAGCGCGCGCACGCCGACCCCGGCGCGCTTGAGATCCCACAGCACGTAGGCCACGAGCTGCCCCGGGCCGTGGTAGGTCACCTGCCCGCCCCGATCGATACGAACCACGGGAACATCACCGGCACCGAGCACGTGCGACGGATCGGCATTCATGCCGAGCGTGAACACCGGCGGATGCTCCAGCAGCCAGATCTCGTCGGGCGTCTGCGCACCGCGCTCGTCAGTGAAGCGCTGCATCGCATGCCAGGTCGGCTCGTAGTCGACCCGGCCGAGCCAGCGCAGCACCGGCAGCGGTGCGTCGTGCATCTCAGCGCGACGGCGCGCCCGGCGCGAGCGCGGTGAGCCGCGCGTTGTCGAGGCCGGCATTGTTGCCGGCCAGCGCCTGCTCGGCGCGATAACTCGAGCGCACCAGCGGGCCCGACACGCACTCGCGGAAACCGCGCGCCAGCGCCCAGTCGCGATAGCGGTCGAATTCCTCGGGAGCGACGTAGCGCGCGACCGGCAGGTGATTCACGGTCGGACGCAGGTACTGCCCGAGCGTCAGCAGGTCGACGTTCGCGGCGCGCAGGTCGTCCATGGCCTCCGCGATCTCGGCTTCGGTTTCGCCGAGACCGAGCATCAGGCTGGTCTTGGTCAGCACACTGGGCCGGTGCCGCTTCGCGTGCGAGAGCACGTCGAGCGTCTGCTGATAGCCCGCGCGCGGGTCGCGCACCGGATGCGTCAGGCGCTGCACGGTCTCGACGTTCTGCGCGAACACCTCGAGGCCCGAATCGACGACGGTCTCGACATCCGCGCGGACCCCCTGGAAATCGGGCGTCAGCGCTTCGACGACGGTCTGCGGCGAGCGGGCCTTGATCGCGCGCACGCAGGCAGCGAAGTGCGCCGCGCCGCCGTCCGGCA
>JBIITU010000289.1:0-4529 GCA_044340335.1 Steroidobacteraceae bacterium | reverse complement strand
TGAGATCCCCCGCCCCGCGACCAGTAGTCATGGAAACCCGGAATCCCGGTTCCATGTGATCCAGTTCTCGCAGCGTCCACGTGCTCCCGCCGTTAACGGAACCGGGGTCACGAAGACCGTCGTACTACGGCGAGGACGAAAATGGGCATATCTATTGCGGTTGCTGTACTGGTCGGCTTGCTGGCGGGTGCGGCCGCTTACCACTTGTGGTCGCGGGGGCGTGGCACGCCCGATCCACGGATCCGCGCCGCGCTGGACGCGACGCGCACCAACGTGATGATCGCGGACGAGAATCTCAACATCATCTATCTGAACGGCACCGTGCACGACATGATGCGCGCGGCCGAACCCGACATCCGCAAGGACCTGCCCAGCTTCCGCGCCGACGCATTGCTCGGCGCCAACATCGACGTCTTCCACCGCAATCCCGCCCACCAGCGCTCGCTGCTCGGCGCGCTGCAGAAGACGCATGTCTCGCAGCTGAAGATCGGCGGGCGCAGCTTCCGGATCATCGCGAACCCCATCCACGATGCCACCGGGCGTCACACCGGGACGGTGGTCGAGTGGGAAGACCTCACCGAACAGGTGCAGCGCGAGGCTGCGGAGCGCGTCCGCGCCGAGGAACAGGCGCGGATGGCGGCCGAGAACGTGCGTATCCGCCAGGCGCTCGACAACGTGACGACCAACGTCATGGTGGCGGACAAGGACCTGAACATCGTCTACATGAACCAGACCGTGCGCGACATGATGCGCAAGGCGCAGGCGGACATCCGCAAGGACTTGCCCGCCTTCGATGTCGAGCGACTGATGGGCGCGAACATCGATGTGTTCCATCGCAACCCCGCACACCAGCGCAACCTGCTCGCGACGCTGTCCCAGACGTTCGCTTCGAACCTGAAGATCGGCGGGCGCAGCTTCCGCATCATCGCCAATCCCGTGCGTGACGACGCCGGGCGCCACATCGGCACGGTGGTCGAATGGGCGGATCGCACCGAGGAAGTCCGCACCGAGGAAGAAGTGCAGCGCATCGTAGACGCCGTGGCAGCGGGCGATCTTCGCGAGCGCATCGCCGTCGAAGGCAAGAGCGGCGTGTTCCTGCGCATCAGCGAGGGTGTCAATCGGCTGGCCGACGACCTCACGTCACTGGTGTCGACCATGCAGGGGGCGGCGCAGGAGATCCAGCGCGGTACCTCGGACATCGCCGTCGGCAACGATGACCTGTCGCGCCGCACCAGCGAACAGGCCGCAAGTCTCGAGGAGACGGCCGCCAGCATCGAGGAGATCACGTCGACCGTTGCCCAGACCGCCGACAACGCGACGCGCGCCAAGGAACTTGCGGTCGACGCGCGCAAGACCGCCGACGACGGCGGCAGCGTCGCCCGTCAGGCGATCGAGGCAATGACCAGCGTGACCGAGGCCAGCCGCCGCATGGCGGAGATCATCATGGTCATCGACGACATCGCCTTCCAGACCAACCTGCTCGCGCTGAACGCGGCGGTCGAAGCGGCACGCGCCGGCGAACAGGGTCGCGGCTTCGCAGTCGTCGCCGCCGAGGTCAGGACGCTGGCGCAGCGCAGCGCGGACTCTGCCAAGGAGATCAAGAACCTGATTTCCGACAGCCTGCGCAAGGTCGAATCGGGTTCGTCACTGGTCACGCGTTCGGGCAGCACGCTGCAGGAGATCGTCGACGCAGTGCGCAAGGTGTCCGACCTCGTCGTGGAGATCGCCGCCGCCACGCATGAGCAGTCATCGGGCATCGACCAGATCAACTCGGCCATCACCCATCTGGACAAGATCACGCAGAGCAACGCCGCGCTGGTCGAGGAAGCCACGGCGGCCAGCCGCTCGATGGCCGACCAGAGCCAGCAGTTGTTCGATCTGGTGTCGCGCTATCAGGTCGGCGGCGCGGCCGCACCGCCGAGCGTCGACGCAACCAGGGCCCGCGCTAAGACACTGCGGGCGGTAGCGCACTGAGCGACGCGTTCGCGGCGAGCGGCAGCGCCCGAACGCGCACGCCGGTCGCCGCGAAGATCGCATTTGCGAGCGCCGCCGCGATCGGCGGCGTGCCGGGTTCGCCCAGCCCGCCTGGCGCGGCGGTCGACGCCAGGAACTCGACCTCGAAGCGCGGTGCGTCCAGCAGGCGCAGCAGCGGATAGTCGTGGAAGTTTCCCTGCACGACGCGACCCGCCTCGATCGTGATCTGTTCGCCCAGCGCCGCTGACAGGCCGAACAGGATGCCGCCCTCGATCTGCGCGCGTGCCGTATCGGGATGCACGACGATGCCGCAGTCGACCGCCGCCCAGACGCGCTCGACGCGCAGCGTGCCGTCGTTCGCGACCGCGACCTCGCAGACCTCGGCGACGATGCTGCCGAAACTGTCGACGATGGCCACACCGCGCCCCCGCCGCAGGCCCGCGACGGCATCCACCGAGCTGCGCGGCGATTCGCGCCAGCCCGACATCTGCGCCACGCGCTCCAGCACCGCGCGATGCCGCGCGCGCGCGCCGAGATGCGCGAGCCTGAACTCGAGCGGATCAGCGCCGGCGGCGTGCGCGAGTTCGTCGGCGAAAGACTCGACGAAGAAGCCGTGCTGCGAGAACGCCACCGAGCGCCATGGCCCCTCGGGGACGTGGCTCTGCATCGGCACGCTGCGGATGTCCTGGTTCGGGATGTCGTAGAGCGGGTGTGCCGCCGCACCCTCGCTGCGACCCGTGTAGCGACCGCGCCAGGCCAACGGCATGCCGCCCGCGTCTACGCTGCCGGCAAAGCTCGCGCTGACAGCCGGTCGATAGAAGCAGTGGCGCGCGTCTTCCTCGCGGCTCCACAGCAACTTGACCGGCGCGGGCGCAACCGCCATCGCGATTCGCGTCGCCTGCTCGACGTAGTCGCCCTCGTGCGGCATGCGGCGCCCGAAACCGCCGCCGCTCGGATGGTTGTGCACCGTGACCCTTTCCGGATCGATGCCGCTGACCTTCGCGACGCGTCGCCGCGCCTGCAGCGGATCCTGCACCCCCGTCCAGACCTCGGCGCGACCGTCGACGATCTGCACCGTGGCGCACATCGGCTCCATGGTCGCGTGATACAGGAAGGGCACCCGATATTCCGCCGCGATGCGCCGCGCGCCGGCAGCTAGCGCTGCGTCTGCATCACCGAGATCGCGATCCTTGCTGCCGCGTTCGGTCAGCAACGCCTGCTGCTGCGCGGCGAACCACGACTCGCTCGTGAACGCCTCGTGGCCAGCCGTGCTGAAGCGCGGCGCGAGCGCCGCGAGCCCCGCTTGCGCCTGCCAGGTCGTGTCCGCCACGACCGCCACCGCCTGCTCGAGTTCGACGACCCGCCGCACGCCGGGCCGCGCCAGCGCCGGCGCCGGATCGACTGACTCCAGTTGGCCACCGAACACCGGCGCGGCGAGCAGCGCCGCATGCAGCATGTCGGGCAGGCGCACGTCGGCAGCGTAGACCGCGCTGCCATCGACTTTGGCAGGCACGTCGAAGCGCGCGCGCGGCGTGCCAACGATGCGATAGTCGGCGGGCGATTTCAGCTGCGGATGCTGCGGCGGTTCGAGCTGCGCCGCGTCGGCAACCAGTTCGCCGTAGCCGAGCGCGCGGCCGCTGGCAGCGTGCAGCACCTGCGAGTCGCGCGTCGTCAGCTGATCGACCGGCACGTTCCAGCGCGCCGCTGCGGCGCGCAGCAGCATGTCGCGGGCGGCCGCACCGGCGACACGCATGCCGTACCAGCCGGTGCCGCGCACGCTGACGCTGCCGCCCGTGATCTGGAAATCGAGCAGCTGCGTCAACTTGAACGCCGACCAGTCGGCACCGCGATCGAGCATGCGCGGCAGCTGCAACGCGCCGCCGAGGAAGCCGCGCAGCACATGGCCGTTCGCGTAGTCGTCGGTCGCAGGCGCTTCCTCGACGCGCACGCGCGCCCAGTCGGCATCGAGCTCCTCGGCCAGCATCATCGCGAGCGCGGTGTGCGCACCCTGCCCGAGATCCGCGTGCGGCACGATCGCGACGACCTCGCCCGCGGGCGTCAGCCTGACCCAGGTGCCGAGCTGGCCTTTGGCCGCGTCGGGCCGCAACGCCAGCCGATTCGGCGCGAACGTGACCACGCCCACCCCGACCAGCAGCGCACCGCCGACGACGCCGCCGGTGGCGAGCAGCGCGCGGCGCGTCCACTTACCCATGGTCGGCTTCCGGCAGCCGCGCGTAGCGAATCACCGCGAATACCAGCAGCATGCTGACGACCAGGTCGCCGAAGGTCGTGTAGTAGAGCCAGATTTCCTTCGACAGGAAGACCGCGATCAAGGTGTTCAGCCCCGCCATCACGAGGCCCAGCATGCCCATGCCCATCGCGAGCCGCCGCGGATCGATCGGATGCGGCATGTAGCGACCGAGGCGCAGCCCGAAGTAGCGCCCGCCGCGCAGCAGGCCGTCGCCGAACATCAGCGCGGCGATCAGCAGGCCGAGGAAGGTGCTCTTGAGCTTGACCGCCCAGTCGCTGTCGAAAGCGTACGAGAACGCCGCCGA
>JBIITU010000286.1:0-4548 GCA_044340335.1 Steroidobacteraceae bacterium | reverse complement strand
CCGAAGCGGAAGTAGAAGCGGCGATGGCCACAGCCGCCGAGCGCATGGGCGGCATCAACCTGCTCGTGAACTGCGCTGGCGTCGTCGGCGCGGGCAAGGTGCTGGGCCGCAACGGGCCGATGGCGGGCGACTTCTTCACGAAGGTCGTGCACATCAACCTGATCGGCACATTCCTGTGCGACAAGACCGCCGCCGCCTGGATGCAGAAGAACACCCCGAACGCCGATGGCGAGCGCGGCGTGATCATCCACACCTCGTCGGTGGCGGCGTTCGAAGGCCAGATCGGCCAGGTGGCCTATGCCGCCACCAAAGCCGGCGTCATCGGCATGATGCTGCCGCTGGCGCGCGAGCTTGCCCAGTTCGGCATCCGGGTCGTGTCGATCGCGCCGGGCGTGTTCCACACCCCGATGGTCGCGAGCCTGCCGCAGGAAACGCAGGATTCGCTCGGACAACAGGTACCATTCCCGTCGCGCCTCGGGCGCCCGGATGAGTACGCGCGCATGGTGCAGTCGATTTTCGAGATCGCGATGCTCAACGGCGAAGTGATCCGCCTCGACGGCGCGATCCGCATGCAGCCGCGCTGAGCCAGCCTGACGGGAGATTCAACGGAATGAACGCAACAGTCGAACGCGATGTCATGGAGTACGACGTCGTCATCGTCGGCGGCGGCCCGGCGGGACTGGCCTGCGCGATCCGCCTGAAGCAGAAGCAGCCTGAACTGAACATCTGCGTGCTCGAGAAAGCCTCGGCGATCGGCGCGCAGGCGCTGTCTGGCGCCGTGCTCGAACCGGGTCCGCTGGACGAGCTCGCGCCCGAGTGGCGCGATTCACCGCCGGGAGTCTGCGTGCCCGCCAAGCGCGATGAATTCGCGTTGTTGACACCAACCCGCAAGATCCGGCTGCCGACGCCGCCGCAGCAGCACAACGCCGGCAATTTCATCGTTTCGCTCGGCTTGCTGACTCCGTGGCTGGCGCAGAAGGCAGAAGCGCTGGGCGTCGATGTGTTCGCCGGCTTCGCTGCCGCGCAAGCGCTCTTCAACGACGACGGCTCCGTCGCCGGCGTGCAGATCGGGGACATGGGCATCGAGAAAAGCGGCGAGCTGGGAGCCGGGTACGCGCCCGGGCCGGAAGTGCGCGCGCGCCTCACCGTGCTTGCGGAGGGTTGCCGCGGCAGCGTCTCGAAGCAGCTGATCCGCCGCTTCGAACTCGACCGGGACTGCGATCCGCAGACCTACGGCCTCGGCTTCAAGGAACTGTGGCAGTTGCCCGAGGGGCGCGTCGAGCCCGGGCTGATACAGCACACGGTCGGCTGGCCGCTGGACACGCGCACCTACGGCGGCAGCTTTCTGTATCACCTCGACAACAACCGCATCTACATCGGTTACGTCGTCGGGCTCGACTACGAAGATCCGCGCCTCAAGCCGTTCGAAGCGTTCCAGCAGTTCAAGCATCATCCCAGTATCCGGCCGCTGCTCGAGGGCGGCGAGATCGTCGCCGCGGGCGCGCGCACGATCGCGGCTGGCGGCTGGCAATCGCTGCCGAAGCTCGAGATGCCGGGCGCGCTGCTGATCGGCGATGCCGGCGGCACGCTCA
The DNA here is from genome assembly GCA_044340335.1 of Steroidobacteraceae bacterium. GTDB lineage: Bacteria > Pseudomonadota > Gammaproteobacteria > Steroidobacterales > Steroidobacteraceae > UBA964. The sequence continues at coordinate 2,956 of JBIITU010000286.1, read as the reverse complement.
ACGTGCCCAAGATCAAGGGCATACACCAGGCGATCCGCAGCGGCATGCTGGCGGCCGATCATCTTGCCGAAACCGGTGCGCCGGCCGGCTTCGATGCCCGCTGGCGCGCGTCCGACGGCGGGCGCGAACTGCGCAAGGTGCGCAACATCAAGCCCGGGTTCAAGCGCGGCCTGTGGTTCGGCATCGCCAACGCCGCGCTCGAAACCGTGACGGCGGGCGCGCTGCCCTGGACCCTGCGCAACAAGGCCGCGCACGCCGCGCTGCGCACGCTCGACGAGTATGAGTCGCCCGATCGCCAGTGGGTCGATCGCAGCCTGCCGCCGCGCGACCGCCTGGCGTCCGTGTTCTTCGCCAACAACTCGCATGAGGAGAACCAGCCGGCTCACCTGAAAGTCGCGGACACGAGCATCTGCGCGACCAAGTGCGCGACCGAGTTCGGCAACCCCTGCCAGAACTTCTGCCCGGCCAGTGTCTACGAGATGGTCGATGACGGTGCCGGCGGCAAACGTCTGCAGATCAACGCGGCGAACTGCGTCCATTGCAAGGCCTGCGACATCAAGGACCCGTACCAGATCATCAACTGGACGACGCCGGAGGGCGGCTCGGGGCCCATCTACCAGTCCCTGTAGCGCAGCAGATGCCCGACGCCGCGACAGGCACGCTGCGAGATCGTTACCAGGCCGAGCTTGCGGCGCGGGGCTTTCGCAGTGACCCGGCGCAGCTGCGCGCCATCGACCGTCTCGACAAGCTGCGCCGCGCGCTGCTGCGCGCCGATCGCAGCGATCGCGCGCCGGCGCGCGTGCTGTGGCGGCGCGTGACGGGACAACGCCGTGCCGCTGCGCCGCGCGGCGTGTACCTGTGGGGCGGTGTCGGCCGCGGCAAGACCTGGCTGATGGACCTGTTCTTCCAGAGCCTGCCGCTCGAACAGAAGCGACGCAGCCACTTCCATCGCTTCATGCATGACGTGCACGCCGAGCTGCGCGCGCACCGCGACACGCCTGACCCACTCGCACTGGTCGCGGCGCGGCTGGCCGGCCGCACGCGAATCCTGTGCTTCGATGAACTGTACGTGTCGGACATCGCCGATGCGATGCTGCTGGGCGGCCTGTTCCACAAGTTGATCGACCACGGTGTTGCGCTGGCTTTCACGTCCAACGTGCCGCCGTCGGGCCTGTATCGCGACGGCCTGCAACGCCAGCGCTTCCTGCCCGCCATCGAGTTGCTGGAACGCGAGCTCGACATCGTGGCCGTCGAAGGCGGCACGGATTATCGACTGCGCCAGCTGACGCAGGCGCCGATCTACGTCGACAGCGCCGACGCCGCCTGCCGCGACCGGCTTGGCACGCTCTTCGATGAACTTGCCGACGGCGAGATCTACTCCGACCCGACGATCGAGATCGAAGGTCGCGCGATTGCCGTGGTGCGGGAGAGCGACAACGTCGTCTGGTTCGACTTCGCTGCCATCTGCGAGGGTCCGCGCAGCCAGAACGACTACATCGAGATCGCGCGCGAGTACCAGTCGGTGATCATCTCGGGGGTGCCGCAATTCGACGCGACCCGCGACGACGCGGCACGCCGCTTCATCGCACTGGTCGACGAGTTCTATGACCGCGGCGTCAAGCTGGTGCTGTCTGCCGCAGCGCCGCCGACGGAGCTGTATCGCGGCGAACGCCTGCGTTTCGAGTTCGCGCGCACGGCGAGCCGGCTGATCGAGATGCAGAGCGCGGAGTATCTCGCCCGCGCGCACGACGCCTGACGCGCGGCGCGCAGGCGTCGCTTACTCGGCGTCCGCCTGCTGCTCGGGAGCGGCAGCCTGGAAAGCCGGCAGCTCGAGGCAGCGACGTTCGATGGCTGCCAGCGTCGGATACGCCGCCGGATCGACACCGAAGCGACGCGAGGCATAGCACTGGGGTATCAGGCAGCAGTCGGCCAGGGTGGGCGAGTCACCGTTCATGAACCTGCCCGTCGCAGGCTCGGACGCCAATCGGCTTTCGAGCGCCGCCAGCCCGACGGAAATCCAGTGCACCTGCCAGGCGCGGATCGCATCTTCGTCCAGCGCGAGTTGCCGCGACAGGTAGCGGGTCACGCTGATGTTCTGCAGCGGCTGGATGTCGCAGGCGATCAGCTGGGCAAGACTGCGGACGCGGGCTCGACCTGCTGCATCGGGCGGCAGCAGGGCGGGCACCGGATGTGTCTCGTCGAGATACTCGATGATGGCCAGCGACTGCGACAGCGTCAGGTCGCCGTCGACGAGCAGCGGCACCCTGCCCTGCGGGTTGAGCCTGCGGTAGGCGTCGGCGTGCTGCTCGCCACCGCCGCGCACGAGGTGCACAAGCGACGGCGTCCATGGCAGGTTCTTCAATGCCAGCGCGATCCGCACGCGGTACGCCGCGCTGCTTCGATAGTAGGTGTGAAGGGTCAGCATGCTCAGATCTTGCCACGCCGGATCTGGTCGAGCTCGATGCTCTCGAACAGCGCGCGGAAGTTGCCCTCGCCGAAACCCTCGTTGCCCTTGCGCTGGATGATCTCGAAGAAGATCGGCCCGATGACCGTCTGCGTGAAGATCTGCAGCAGGATACCTGCGCCGTTCGTGCCATCGCCGTCGATGAGAATGCGGCGGCGGCGCAGTTCGTCCACCGACTCACGGTGCCCCGGTACGCGCGCGGCGATCCCGTCGTAGTAGGTGTCCGGGGTGTCCTGGAAGACGATGCCGCGTTCGCGCAGCGCGTCCACCGTCGCGTAGATGTCGTCGGTCGCAAGCGCAATGTGCTGAATGCCCTCGCCGCGGTACTGCTCGAGGTATTCCTCGATCTGCGACTTGTCGTCCTGCGACTCGTTGATCGGGATGCGGATCTTGCCGCACGGGCTGGTCATCGCACGACTGAACAGGCCGGTGCGCTGGCCCTCGATATCGAAGTAGCGCACCTCGCGGAAGCCGAACAGCCGCTCGTAGAAG
>JBIITU010000285.1:0-4551 GCA_044340335.1 Steroidobacteraceae bacterium | reverse complement strand
CGACTGCAAACGGCCCGACGATTGCGCCGACCAGCGTCAGCGACAGCTGGTACAGCGCACCGAACTGCGCGCGCATCTGGTCCGGCGAGATGGACTGGACATACGCCCCACCGGGCCCCGCTGCCGCGGTGCCGAAGAAAAACGTGAAGAAAATCACCGCCGCGTGGCCCAGCATCGTCGGCATCAGGGGCGCGATGACCGAGGGCAGCAGCAGGCCGAGTCCGCACCAGAACAGCACCCGCAGCTTGGCGTGGCGATCGCCACGACTCTCGAGCCGATCGGCGATCGCGCCACCGGCGACGGCGCCGAGCAGGCCGCCGAGCAGGGCGACCGTGCCGATGGTGGCAGCGGCCTCGCCAATCGTTGCGCCGTACTGACGCTGATACAGCGCGGGCGTCCAGGTCATGACCGAGAACGCCGTGATGGAGGTCGTGCCGTAGCCGATGAATACCAGGCCATAACGCGAGGCGTTGGCACGGAAGTGCTGCCACACCTGCTGGCGCGACGCGGGTGTGAAACCTGCCGCACGCGGTGGTTCGCGAACCAGCAGCATCAGCAGCGCAACCGGCAGTCCGAGCAGGCCGACGCAGACCATGACGAGTCGCCAACCCGAGAGGTCGCCGAACAGCGGCAGCGTGACTGTGCCCTGGCCCATGACCCAGCTGATGACGGCGCCGCCGAGCAGGAACGCGATGCCGCTGCCGGCCGTGACGCCGGCGCTGAACACGCCGATCGCGAGCGCCAGCCGTTGCGGCGGGAAATAGCCTGCCAGCAGCGAATACGCCGAGGGTGACAGCGTTGCCTCGCCGACGCCGACGCCGATCCGGTACAGGAATAGCTCCAGGTAGTTGCGCGCGGTGCCGGCGAACGCGGTCATCAGGCACCACATCGTGATGCCTGCGGTGACGATCCACTTGCGGCTGTAGCGATCTGCCCAGCGCGCGATCACGAGTCCCATGCCGCAGTAGAAGATCGCGAACGCGGCTCCCGCCAGCAGGCTGAACTGCACGTCGGTGAGCTGCAGTTCGGCCTTGATCGGCTGGACCAGCAGCGACAGGATCAACCGGTCGATGAACGACACGCAGTTGGCGAGGCTCAGCACCACGACGACGAACCAGGCATAGGCCAGGGACGGGCTGCGTTGGCCGGACAGTGGAGCGCTCAAGCGATGGCCTTTGCGAAACGGTCGTAGCCTCGCAGTATACCGACAGGGGGTGATCATGCTGCTCAGCATCCTGAAGTGGACTGCGATCTGCACCGGCGTGCTGGCCGGGTTGCTCGCGCTCGGCGCGCTCTTCTACCGCGATATCCCGGCTGCCGAACTCGAGGCGCGGTGGGCGACGCCGCCGTCGAAGTTCATCGAACTCGATGGCGTCCGGTTCCACTATCGCGACAGTGGCAGCGGGCCCGCCGTGGTGCTGATCCACGCCAACTACGCCAATGCCTTCATGTGGGACGCCTGGGCCAAAGAGCTCGAGGATCGGTACCGGGTCATCCGGCTCGACATGACGGCACATGGCCTGACGGGTCCCGACCCCAGCGGCGATTACTCGCTCGCGCAGACGGTCCGGCATTTCGAATTGTTCGTCGACGCGCTGCGCTTGCCACGTTTTACGCTCGGCGGCACTTCGCTGGGTGGCACAGTCGCCATGCACTACACCGTGGCCCACCCGGAGCGCGTTCGCGAGCTGATCCTCGTGAGCCCGGGCTCGCTCGAAAAGGATGTGCGCGGGCGCGACAAACCACTGGAGGTGCCGCGCGTCGCGAACATACTCGCCTATGTGACGCCGCGCTTCTTCGCCAGCGGCTTGCTGAATGCGGGCTATGGCGACAAGGCGAAGCTGACCGATGCCGTCATCGACGAGTGGTACGAGATGTGGCGCCGCGAGGGCAACCGGATGGCGATGCTCGATCGCCTGCGGCAGTACATCTCGGGCGACGTCGAAGGCAAGATCCGGGCGGTGCAGGTGCCCGTGCTGTTGCTTTGGGGGGAAAAGAACCCGCGCGTGCCGCTGCCGCTGGCCCACGAGTTCCAGAAGCTGCTGGTGTCGAGCCCGGACGTGCGCCTGGAAGTGCTGAAGGGTGTCGGGCACATGGCGGTGCAGGAGGCACCGGAGCAATCCGCCCGCATCGTGCGCGAGTACCTCGATGCCGCTCGCAGCCGCGAACTGGCTCCGGCCACGGAAACCGCGGCGCTCTAGAAGCGCGGTTTGCGCTTCTCCACGAACGCGCGCGCGCCTTCGGCGAACTCCGGCGTCGCGAACGCGTCGTCATACCAGGCGCGCGTCGCCGCGGTCTCGGTGACGACGCCGTCGACCAACGCACCCACCACGCGCTTCGCGCCGCGCACCGAGTTCTGCGCATTGGCCGCGATGCCCAGCGCGAACGCGCGCGCGGCATCGATCAGCTCCGCGGCCGGAAACAGGTGGTTGACGAGGCCGCAGTCATACGCTTCGCGCGCCGACACGCGACGCCCGGTGAACAGCATCTCCTTGGCGAACGACGGCCCGACGAGGTCGACCAGCCGCTTGGTGTCGGCGAGGCTGTAGACGAGCCCGAGCTTCGCCGGCGGAATGGAGAAGAAGCTGTCGTCGGCGGCGAGACGAATGTCGCAGGCGAGGGCAAGGCCGCAGCCACCGCCGGCGCAGGCGCCGTGGATCACCGCGATCGTCGGCAGCGGCAGTCGCGCCCAGACCTCCTGCGCGACCTGGACGGCCGCCTGCATGGCCTGCATCTGCGAGGGGTTTGCGAGCGCCGCGTGCATCTCGGCGATGTCGGCCCCGGCGCTGAAAGCCTCCTCGCCCGCGCCGCGCAGCAGGGCCACTCGCGTCGCGCCGTCGGATTCCAGTTGCGCGGCGAGCTGCGGCACTGCCTGCCACATGGCGCTCGTGACGGCGTTGCGGCGTTCGGGCCGGTTCAAGGTCAGCCAAGCCAGCGGCGGCGCGGATTCGATCTGAAGGTCGCTCATGGGTCTCGTTGACACGTCTGGCGGGAGTTGATCTTATCAGCGCCCCGCAGCGCCCGAAAAAAGGAGTTTCAGATGGGGATGTATCCGGATCTCGCCGGCAAGGTGGCCATCGTCACCGGCTCGGGGCGGCGCAAGGGCCTCGGCGAGGCGATGGTGCGGCGGCTGGCAGCCGAAGGTTGCCGCGTCGTCGTCAGCGACATCGGTGCGGCGCGCGGCGCGGAGATCCCAGCCGACGCGATCGGCAGCAAGTCGGAAATGCAGCAGATCGTCGATGATATCCGCGCCGCGGGTGGCGACGCGATCGGGCTGACCTGCGACGTGCTCGAAGAGCAGCAGGTGGCGGCGTTGGTCGCGCAGACGGTGGCGCACTACGGCCGTCTCGACATCATGGTCAACAACGCGGGCATCGGCTATCTGATGAAGCCGCTGATCGAGATGGATCAGGCCAGCTGGGATGCGGTGCTCGGCGTCAACCTGCGCGGCGTGTTCTTCGGCATCAAGCACGCCGCGATCCAGATGATCAAGCAGGGCGAAGGTGGGCGCATCATCAACATCGGCAGCCAGGCCTCCAAGTCCGGCTTCCCGTTCGCGGCACCGTATGTGTCCTCGAAGCACGGCGTGATCGGCCTGACCCGCACGGCCGCGATCGAGCTGGGCTCGAGCGGCATCACCGTCAACACGATTTGCCCGAACCACGTCACGACCGGTCTGGGTGCCTGGCAGAACGAGTTCTTCAGTTCGGCGACCGGGCGCAGCCAGGAGCAGTACCTGGCCGACATGCGCGCGCGCATCCCGCTCGGCCGCCCGGGCCTGCAGGAGGACATCGCCAAGGCCTGTGCCTTCCTCGCGTCTACGGAGGCCGCCTACATCACGGGTGAAGGCATGAACGTGTCGGGCGGCGAGGAGTATCACTGACGTGACGTCTGTTGCTGGCTGGCAGTGGCCGAACGGCGCGCGCCTCGCGCTGTCGCTGGTCGTCAACGTCGAGGAGGGCGCGGAGTTCAACGTGCTCGACGGCGATCGCGGGCCCGAACCCGTCGACGAACTCGGCATCACTTTGAAGAAGCCGGTGCGCAACTTCGGCAACGAAAGCAACTATGCCTACGGCATTCACGAGGGCGCGCCGCGGGTGCTGCGACTGCTGTCGAAGTACGGCATGCCGGCCACGTTCACCGCGGCGGCCGTGGCGCTGGAGCGGGCTCCGGATGTCGCGCGGGGCATCGTCGCGGGCGGGCATGAGGTCTGCGCGCATGGCTGGCGCTGGGCCCACCAGATGGGCATGTCGGAGGAGCGCGAACGCGAGTTCATCGACAAGGCCGTGCAGAGCATCGAGCGCAGCACGGGCACGCGCCCGTCGGGCTGGCTGTCGCGTTACCTGCACACCGAGAACACCCGCCGTCTGCTGCAGGAAGCCGGTTTCTCGTATCACATGGATGACTACAGCCGGGACGTCCCCTTCTGGGATCGCACGCTGCCCAAGCCCATGGTCGTGCTGCCGTACGCGCTCGATTCGAACGACATGAAGATCTGGAACGCGCCCGCCCTGACGCCGGCAGCCTGGCTGCAGTACGCCAAGGACACGC
>JBIITU010000029.1:0-17239 GCA_044340335.1 Steroidobacteraceae bacterium | reverse complement strand
ATCGAAGCGGCGATCCGCGCCGTGCTCAAAGACGCCTGACCGCAACGCCCGGAGAGACTCATGGCCCTCGATCCGAAAATCAAAGCCGCGCTCGAAATGCCGCAGATGCAGCTCGGCGCACCACCGCCGGGCGTGACGGCGCCGATGATCCGCGAAGCCTCCGCCGCGATGCGCGTGCCCGAAGAGCCCGTGCCCGTGCACGCCGTGCGGGAACTGACGCTGCGCGGTGCGGCCGGCACGCTGCGCGCGCGACTGTATGCGCCCAACAGCAGCGCGCGCCTGCCGGTCGTCGTGTTCTACCACGGCGGCGGCTTCGTGCTGTGCGACCTCGACACCCATGACAACATCTGCCGCCGGCTGGCCAACGGCTCGGGCGCGGCCGTGATCTCGGTCGAGTATCGCCTTGCTCCCGAAGCGCGCTTCCCGGCACCGCTCGAGGATTGTTACGCCGCGCTGTGCGACATCGCTGCACGCGCCGCCGAACTCGGCGTCGACGCCGCGCGACTCGCGGTGGCCGGCGACAGCGCTGGTGCCAACCTCGCCACCGCGGTCTGCATCCTCGCGCGCGACCGCAAGGGCCCTGCGATCCGCTATCAGGCGCTGTGGTATCCCTGCGTCGATGCCACCTGCAACAGCACGTCCATGCACGAGCTGGGCACCGGCTACATGCTGTCGCGCGGCATCATGCAATGGTTCTGGGAGTGCTATGTCGAGAAGCCCGAGCAGCTGCGCGACCCGCTGGTGTCACCGCTGTTCGCCACGCAGCTCGCGAACCTGCCGCCCGCGAGTGTCACGAGCGCAGAGTTCGATCCGCTGCGCGACGAAGGCGAGCAGTACGCGAGCCACCTGCAGGCAGCGGGTGTTCCGGTCGTCGTGCGGCGCTACAACGGCATGATCCACGGCTTCATCTCGATGCCAGCGCTGACCGACCAGGCCGTCAACGGCATCAACGATCTTGCCGCCGATCTCAGGACCGCACTCGCGCCAGCCGGCGGCGGACGGCGCGCAACCGCGCAACGCCTGTACCAGCTCGCGCTCACCGGCGACTTCAAGACGGTCGAGACGCTGGTCACAGACGATTTCGTGATCCACGAGGCCAGCGCGCTGCCGTTCGCGGGCAGCTACCGCGGCAAGGGCGCACTGCAGGAGCTGCTGATCAAGGTCGGCGGCATGCTCAAGCTCAAGGATGTCCGCTTCGGCGGCTTCCTCGAAGACGGTGACACCGTCGTCGTGCTGGTCGAGCTGGTCGCCGACCGACAGGGCCAGGACGAAATCATCCCGCTGATGGAGCGGCTGCGGTTCCGCGGCGACCTGATCTGCGAGCTGCATCCGTACTACTTCGACGCCGCCCAGGTGCAATCCTGCGTGGCACGCTGACCTTGCCGCGCTGAGCGTGCAGCCCGCCGTCGCCAGCGTCGTCGCCGAAGCCCGCGCCTGCGAGTGGCGCGGCGGCGCCGGCAATCGCATCGTCGGCGAGGTCTTCGATGCCGACGGCCCGGTCACGGTCGTGCTGGTGCACGGTGGCGGTCAGACGCGTCACACCTGGCGCCGCGCCGCGCGCGCGCTGCAGGCGCAAGGACTGCCGTGCCTCAGCTTCGACCAGCGCGGCCACGGCGACAGCGACTGGATCGACAACGGCGACTACCAGCTCGATTCGTTTCGCGACGACGCGCGGCGCGTCCTCGAGGCGTGCAACCGCCCCTGCGTGCTGATCGGCACGTCATTGGGCGGACTCGTCAGCCTGCTGGTCGCGAGCAGCGGCTTGCCGCTGGTGCGTGGCCTCGCGCTGATCGACACCGCGCCGCAGCTGAACCCTGCCGAGATCGACTGGCTCGTCGACTTCCTGGGCGGCGATGCCGAGCGGGGTTTTGCGTCTCCCGCCGACGCGGTCGCGCACGTGCAGCGTTTCTTCCCGGACCTCGCCGTGTCCGCCGAGAGCATCGAGAAAGGCCTGCGACGCGGCGCCGATGGGCGCTGGCACCGCCACTGGGACGTGCGGGTCGTGATCGGCCCGATGAATTCCGTCGCACTGCCGCACGAGCAGCGACTGCACGACGAAGCGGCGCGCGTGCGCGTGCCGTTCGCGCTGGTGCGCGCCGGCGCGAGCCAGCTCGTCAGCGATGCCGCCGTCGCGCGGCTGCGCGGCTGCGTGCCGCAGCTCGAGGTCTACGAACTGCCCGGCGCGCATCACCTGTTCAATAGCGCCGAGAGCCTGCAGATCGTCGCCATGCTGGGCGATTTCCTGAAACGCACGACCACATCAGTCTGAGGGAACGGACGATGCATACCGCAGCGATCAAGAGAACCGTCGGTGCAACGCTACGCCAGGTTGCGCAGCGTTTCCCCGATCGTGAAGCCATCATCATCCACGAGCGCCGGCTGACGAACGCCGACGTGCTGCGCGAAGCCGAGCGGCATGCCGCCGCGCTGGCGCGACTCGGCATCGGCCGTGACGACCATGTCGGCATATTGATGGCGAACTGCCTCGAGTACCTGCTGCTGTTCTACGGCTGCACGCTGCTCGGGGCACGGCCCGTGCACCTGAACTCGCGTTACAAGCGCGAGGACCTGCGCTACGTGATCGCGGATTCGGACATCCGCATCCTGTTCACGTCGGCGAAGCAGCGCGAGCACACCGACTACGCGCAGATGCTGTGCGACATCTACCCGGAACTCGCCACCTGGCGTTTCGGCGAACCGTTGACCATTGCGGCGGCGCCCCGCCTGCAGCAGGTGTTCGATCTGCACACCGGCGGCGCCACGCACTGGGGCCACGAGGCGCAGCTGTATCCGACGGATCTCGCGCCGTTGGCGTCGCTGCCGACGCTGGACCCGGAAGACATCGGCCTGATGATGTACACGTCGGGCACGACGGCGCACCCGAAAGCCTGCCTGCTGTCGCACCGCGCACTCGAAGGCGCCGGACACGCGCTGGCCGAGCGCTGGCAGATGAACGAGCACGACCGCTTCTGGGATCCGCTGCCGTTCTTCCACATGTCGACGATCCTGCCGCTGGCCGCCTGCCGCGCGAGCGGCGCCTGCTTCATCGCGCAGGAGCATTTCGATGCCGCCGCGTCGGTGCGCGAAATCGTCGATGAGCGCGCGACCATCCTGTTCCCGTCGTTCCCGACGCTGACCAACGCATTGTTCGAGCATCCGTCGTTCGATGCCAGGGCCATGGCGGCGGTGCGCGTCATCAACAACGTCGGCCCGCCCGACCTGCTGCGCCGCTACGCCGCGCTGCTGCCGACGGCGACCCATGTTTCGGCCTATGGCCTGACGGAAGCCGGCGGCGTGATCGCGTTCCATGCGCCCGACGATCCGCCCGAACTGCTGGCGGAAACCTCGGGCAAGGCCTTCGATGGAATCGAGGTGCGCATCGTCGATCCCGAGACGCTGCAGCCGCTGCCCACGGGTGCGCGCGGCGAGATCTGGATCCGCGGTCCGACGAACTTCAGCGGCTATTACAAGGACGCGGAGAAAACCGCGCAGACCGTGATGCCGGACGGGTTCCTGCGCAGCGGCGACCTGGGCTCGCTCGAGCCCAGCGGCCACATCCGCTATCTCGGCCGCATCAAGGACATGCTGAAGGTCGGCGGCGAGAACGTCGCCGCGATCGAGATCGAGAGCTGGCTGTGCACGCATCCGGCGATCAAGGTCGCGCAGATCATCGGCGTCGCCGATTCGCGCCTGCAGGAAGTCGCTGCCGCGTTCATCGAACTGCGCGACGGCGCCACGGTGACGCCGCAGGAAGTGATCCGCCACTGCAAGGGCAAGATCGCGAGCTACAAGATCCCGCGTTACGTGCAGTTCGTGACCGAGTGGCCGATGAGCGCGACCAAGATCCAGAAGTTCCGGCTGCGCGACCAGGTCGACCCCGCCGCGCGCATCGAACCGACCGAGGTGACGTGAGCGCGCCCACGACGCTGCTGGACCTGCCCGATCTCGAGCCCGCGCTCGAGGCCGCGACCGTCGGCGCGCCTCTGTGGCGCTGCGAGCGCACCGGAATCTGGGTTGCGGAAACGCATGCGCTGGTCAACGCGGTGCTGACCAACCCCGCCGACTTCTCGAGCAAGGTCACGCTGACCGTGCTCGACGCCGGCTTTCCGGGCGGCGAAGTCGAAGCGATCTACCGCGCCGGCGGTGCGCCGTGGACGCGCACGCTGCAGACCAACGACCCGCCCGATCACCGGCGCTTCCGTGCGCTCGTCGAGCGCGTGTTCACGCCTTCGAAGGTCGAAGGCATGGCGGAAGGCATCGCGCGCCACTGCGCGCAGCTCCTCGACGCCTGGACACCGGGCGTGCGCGTGGATGCCATGGATGCGTTCGCCATCCCACTGCCGCTGCTCGTGATCGCCGAGCAGCTCGGCGTACCCGCCGGGGACCGCGCCCACTTCAAGCGCTGGTCGGATGCCGCGATCCAGGCCATCGGTCTCGGCGCGACGCGCGAAGAACACGTCGAAGCCGCGCGCTGCGGGGTCGAGTTCCAGCAGTACTTCACGCCGATACTCGCGGATCCAGAGCGTCGACCTGAGGGTTCGCTGGTGGATCGGGTCGCGCTCGCCGCCGCCCAACCCGACACGCCGCTGACACTGCCCGAGCAGCTGTCGCTGCTGCACATGCTGATGATCGCCGGCCACGAGACGACCACGTCGACGCTGGGCTCGCTGCTCGCAATGCTGGCAGACCGCCCGGACCTGGGTGTCGCCGCGCGCGACGACACGCGCCTGCAGAAGCGTCTGATCGAAGAAGTGCTGCGCCTCGCCGCGCCGGTGCAGGGCCTGTTCCGCATCACGACGCGCGAGCTCGAGCTCGGCGGCGTCGTGCTGCCGGCGCGCACGCGCATCTGCGTGCGGCTCGGTGCCGCGAATCGCGACGCGGCGCGATTCCCGGCCGGTGACACGCCCACACTCGACGGCCCGCTGGCCGCGCATCTGGCGTTCGGCGCCGGCATCCACCACTGCATCGGCGCACCGCTCGCGCGGCGCGAACTTGCGCTCGCGCTCGAGTCGCTGCTGCAGCGCTTTGCGCGCTTCGAGATCCCGCCCGACGCCAGGCCGCTGCGCTGGTCGCGCAGCGTCATGACGCGCGGCCTGCTGTCACTGCCCCTGATCGGACACGCCACACCATGACACCGCTCGCAGACGCCGACATCGTGCTGTCCCTCGGTCGCCGCTCGCCGCTCGGCAAGTTCGGCGGCGCATTGCGCGACGTGCCGCTGACCGACCTTGCGTCTCAGACAGCGCGCAACGCCGTGGCCGCTGCCGGCTTGCGCATGGAACAGGTCGATCACTTCGTCTTTGCGACCACGATTCCGACCGATCGCGACTCCCTGTTCGCGCATCGCGCGATCTGTGTCGCGGCCGGCTTTCCGGTCGAGACCAGCGCGCTCGGCGTCGTGCGTGCCTGCGGCTCGGGGCTGCAGGCCATCGTCTCCGCGGCGCACCAGGTGCTGGATGGCTCGAGCCAGATCGCACTCGCCGGCGGCGCCGAGATCTTCAGCCGCGTGCCGTACGTCGTCACGACGGCACGCTGGGGCCACAAGCGCGGCACGCAGCAGCTCGAAGACATGCTCGACTGGGCCTACCGCTGCCCGACCACGCTGCTCTACATGGGCGAGACCGCCGAGACGCTGGCGGCACAGCACGGCTACACCCGTGAAGCGATGGACGACTGGGCGGTCATGAGCCAGGCGCGCGCCATTGCGGCACAGGAGTCGGGCTTCCTCGGCGCGCAGATCGCCGCCGTCGATACGCCGGCCGGCGAAGGCGCAGCGCGCGGTGCGCGCGTGAAGTTTGAAGTCGATGAATCACCGCGCCGCGGCATCACGCACGAGCGCCTCGCGACGCTGAAGCCGGCGTTCCGCGCCGATGGGCGCGTCACGGCAGGCAACGCTTCGCCCGTCTCCGATGGCGCGGGCTTCATGGTCGTCGCCGATCGTGCCGCGCTGCGCGAAGCCGGCGGCACCGCGCACGCGAAACTGCTCGGCTGGAGCACCATCGGCGTGCCACCGGCGAACATGGGCCATGGCCCTGTACCTGCGATCCACAAGCTGCTCGCGCGCCACTCGCTGCGGGTCGACGACATCGACTACTGGGAAATCAACGAAGCTTTCGCAGCGGTCACGCTGCACACCGAAGCCCAGCTCGGCATCCCGCGCGACCGTACCAACCTGTACGGCGGCGGCATCTCCGTGGGCCATCCGCCCGGCGTCACCGGCGTGCGCATGACCCACACTGCGATCCAGCACCTGCACGCGCGCGGTGGCGGCCGCGCCGTCATGGCGATGTGCCTCGGCTCCGGCCAGGGCATGGCGATGCTGATCGAGAGTTGCGATCATTGAGCGAATGCAGCAGCACGAGAGGAACACGATGAACCAGCCCGACCTCGCCACCCGCATCCGCCGCCTCGAAGACCGCGACGCCATTCGCGAACTCGTCGGCGCCTACGGCTACACCATCGACAACCGCGACATCGACGCGCTCGCCGAGCTGTTCTGCGTCGATGGCGTGCTGCAGTCGGCCGACGGCGTCATGAACGCGCAGGGCCGCGCCGCCGTCGTCGAGATGTACAAGGGCCGCTTCGCAGCGCTGGGTCCCACCTTCCACTTCACGCACGACCACGCGATCACCCTCGACGAGGCCGACCCGGATCGCGCCCACGGCATCATCGCCTCGCATGCCGAGGTCACGCGCAACGGCGAGACCATGCTCGCCGCGATCCGGTACCACGATGACTACCGCCGCGAAGGCGGCCGCTGGCGCTTCGCCAAGCGCGTGCTGCATTTCTTCTATTACACGCCCGTGGCCGAGTACATCGACTGCATGAAGAGCGCGCTGCGCCAGCGTGCCTATGGCGACCAGCGTCCGTCCGACTGGCCCGAATCGCTCGCCAGCTGGCAGCGCTACAAGGGCACGGCGGGCGCGCGCTGATGAAACTCGACGGCCGCATCGCCTGGGTCACCGGCGGCGGCGCCGGCATCGGCGCCGCGATCGCGCGCGCGTTTGCCGCCGAGCGCGCCCGCGTGTTCGTGACCGACATCAGCGGCACCGCGGCCGAACGCGTCGCCGAGTCCATCCGCGCCGCCGGCGGCACCGCCTGGGGCATCGCGCAGGATGTCGCGCAGGAAGCCGACTGGGAGCGCGTGCTCGCCGATGTGCGGCGGCTCGGCGGCGGGCTGCACGTGCTCGTCAACAACGCCGGCGTCACCACCAGCGGCGCGACCATCGAGAACATGGAGTTCGCCGACTGGCGCCGCGCGCTCAGCGTCAACCTCGACGGCGTGTTCCTCGGCACGCGGCTCGCGATCCGCGCAATGAAGCACAACGCGCCACCGGGCGGCAGCATCATCAACGTGTCGTCCGTGTATGGCTTCGTCGGCGTCGTCGGCGCGCCCGACTACGTCGCCGCCAAAGGCGGCGTGCGGCTGTTCAGCAAGGCCGCCGCGCTCGAGTGCGCGCAGTTCGGCTATCCGATCCGCGTCAACTCGCTGCACCCCGGCTACGTGCAGACGCCGATGCTCGAGAACGGCCTCGCGCGCATGGTCGAAAGCGGCGCCTTCCCCGACGTGCAGACCGCCACGGCAACCATCGCAAGTCTGCATCCGATGAACCGCCTCGCGACGCCCGAGGAAATCGCGAAGTCCGCCCTGTTCCTCGCCAGCGACGATTCGAGCTTCATGACCGGGGCGGAGCTGGTGGTGGATGGGGGCTATACGGCGCGGTGATCGCTGCGGGCGAAGCAACTGGACGACGCTGGCGGCCGGCAGTCATTCAACCTTGGAGTCGGGACGCCGTGAATCCGTCCCTGGAGGCTCGAGCGCGCCATCCATGGCGCGCACGCCCGACTCCAAGGTTGAATGACTGCGGGCCATCAACGGCAACGCCCGTCGTTTCGTCCGCAGTGCCGGAGCGTTGGTGTAGAGCAAGAGCCTCGCGCACGCTACGAACCGTCGCTTGAGATGCGCAGCGGAACCGGCGGACTTCTCCGGCCGTCGCGGCTGACCGCCACAATCTCGACATCCCAGCGAACGTGCCCGTCCGGATCCCGTGGCAGCGCCGTCCAGGCGTAGTAGATGGCGTAAGTTCCGTCGGATGATCTGCGTGGAATCAGTGCTTCGTCAGGCATGTAGCCCGGCGCCGGGGTTCCCGCAACGAGGCGCATCAATAAGCCCAGACGCCTCGCAGATCCAGTCGGCATCTCAACCCCGATGACCAGAATCGCGGTGCCCTCACAACTGTCACCCGGCTCCATCACGGGCATGCCCGCGATAAAGGTCTTCACGTTCAGCGTCGGCGTCGCCAGCAGTCGAGCGCCCGCTTTCGCAGGGCGCGGGGTGAAGCTTTCAGAGAAGCGGGGACTGCAACCGAACGCGGGTGCGGTGCCCAAGAGTGCAATGACGGAAGCAATCAGCAGATGCTTGCGGCGAACACCGCCGAACGCATCTTCGATCAGCGCGATCACATGCTCTGCCGAAGTCACTACGGTGACCGGCTCGATGCCAACCGTGACGCGGGCGCAGAGTACTCTGACGCGCGGTGATTCATGCCGGGACCGGGCGTGCGCGCCATGGATGGCGCGCCCGAGCCTCCAGGGATGGATTCACGGCGTCCCGGGCTCGGCATGAATCACCGCGCGTCCCAGCACTACGCCCCGATCCTGAACCCCTCATACCCATTCGCCGCGACCTTGTCGCAGATCTCGCGGTACACGCCGACGCCGCCGACGTAAGGCATGAACACGCGCGGCTTGCCCGGGATGTTCGCGCCGACGTACCAGGAGTTCGCCTTCGGGAACAGCGTGGTGTCGGCGACCTCGTTGACGTGCGCGACCCACTTCTCCTCGGCATCGCGCGTCGCTTCGATGACGGGCGCGCCGCGCTCGCGCAGATGCCGGATGCAGGCGACGATCCACTCGACGTGCTGCTCGATCGACACGACGACGTTGCTGAGCACGGAGGGACTGCCGGGGCCGGTCACGGTGAACAGGTTGGGGAAGCCCTCCATCATCAGGCCGAGGTAGGCCTTCGGGCCTTCGGCCCACTTCTGCTGCAGCGGCAGACCGCTGCGGCCGCGGATATCGATACCGAGCAGCGCGCCGGTCATCGCGTCGAAGCCGGTCGCGTAGACGAGGCTGTCGAGTGCGTAGTGCGCGCCCTGCGTGCGCAGGCCGTCGGGCGTGATCTCGGCGATCGGATCACTGCGCACGTCGACCAGCGTGACGTTGTCGCGGTTGTAGGTCGCGTAGTAATCGGTGTCGACGCAGATGCGCTTCGCGCCGAGCGGATGATCCGTGGGCGTCAGCAGCGCGGCGACTTTCGGATCCTTGACGATGCTGCGGATCTTGCCGCGGACGAAATCGGCCACGGTTTCATTGGCTGCATCGCTCGCGAGCAGATCCGCATAGGCGACCAGCATGGGCGTGGCGCCGCCGGCCTGCCACGCAGACTCGTACTGCTGCTGGCGATCTGCCGCCGGCACATCGAGCGCCATCTGCATGTTGATGTCCCAGGGCACGCCGAACAGCGACACGCGCGCCTTCGCGTTGTGCTCGGCCTGGATGCGGTGCCGCTCTTCGATCTCGTTGGCCTGCAATGCGCGGTTGTGCGCCGGCACGCTGAAATTTGGCGTGCGCTGGAACACGTACAGCCGCTTGGCCTGCTTCGCGATCTGCGGGATGGCCTGGATGCCCGACGAGCCCGTGCCGATGACGCCGACCGTCTGGCCGGTGAAGTCGATCGCTTCCTTCGGCCAGTATCCGGTGTGGTAAGACGCGCCCTTGAAGCTGTCGCGTCCCGGGAAATCCGGCTTGCGCGCGGTCGACAGGCAGCCCGTGGCCATGATCAGCCAGTGCACGTCGAGGTGTTCATCGCGATCGGTGCGGACCTGCCAGCGGCCGCTGCGCTCGTCGTAGTGCGCGGCGGTCACGCGCGTTTCGAGCTGGATGTCGCGGCGCAGGTCGTAGCGATCCGCGACATGGTTCAGGTAACGCAGGATCTCGGGCTGTGCCGGGTACTTCTCGCTCCACTGCCACTCGCGCTGCAGTGCGGCGTCGAACGTGTAGCAGTAGCTCATGCTCTCGACATCGCAGCGCGCACCGGGGTAGCGGTTCCAGAACCAGGTGCCGCCGACGCCGTCGCCCGCTTCGATCACCTTCACGGACAACCCCATGCCACGCAGCAGGTGCAGCAGATACATGCCGGAGAACCCGGCACCGACGACGAGCACGTCGAGCTGACGCGCAGAAGCTGGCTGAGACATTGTTACGTAACCCCTCGGTACGGTGAAACCGTCAGGGCATTCTGCCATCATCCGAGGGCGTCGACTCAAGAGGGGAATCGATGGTGCACATCCCGTTGCAGCGCGTTGCCCTGGCGGCCCTGGCCGCCCTAACGATCGTTTGGTCAGCCGGCGCGCCTGCTGGCGAGCCGCCCGCCCCCGCCGCTGACTGGCCTGGCTACGGCCGCACGGACGACGAACAGCGCTTCGTGCCGCTGGACCAGATCAACCGGCGCAACGTCGGTCGGCTCGGGCTCGACTGGGCGCTCGACATCCCGGACGCCATCGCCTTCAACAGCACGCCGCTCGCGGTCGACGGTGTGCTGTATTTCTCAGGCGATCGGGCGATCGTCCGCGCGGTCGACGCACGCAGCGGCCAGCTGCTGTGGACCTTCGATCCGCAGATCTGGAAGCACGCGCCGCGGCACATGGCGATGGGCTGGAACACCAACCGCGGCATCGCGTATCTCGATGGGCGGATCTATGTCGGCGCAACCGATGGCCGGCTGATCGCGCTGGATGCGAAATCCGGTGCTGTGGTCTGGGCCAACCGGCACTTCGCCGCCGAGGAAAAGCGCTCGCTGACCGGCCCGCCGCGCGCCGCCGACGGCAAGGTGTTCGTCGGCCACGGCGGCGCCGAATTCGGCAACCGCGGCTATGTCGACGCGTTCGATGCGAAGTCCGGCGAGCGGCTGTGGCGCTTCCATACCGTGCCGGGCAATCCCGCGGATGGCTTCGAGAATGCGGCGATGGAAATGGCCGCGAAGACCTGGCACGGCCAGTGGTGGAAGTACGGCGGCGGCGGCACGGTCTGGCACGCCATCGTCTACGACCCCGAGTTCGACCAGGTTTATCTCGGCGTCGGCAATGGCGACCCGTGGGATTACGAGCGCCGCAGCGAGGGCAAGGGCGACAACCTGTTCCTGACGTCCATCGTCGCGCTGAAGGCCGACACCGGCGAATACGTCTGGCACTACCAGATGAATCCGGGCGAGCAGTGGGATTACAAAGCCACGGCGGACATCATCCTCGCCGACCTCAAGATCGACGGCACGCCGCGCAAGGTGCTGATGCAGGCGCCGACCAACGGTTTCTATTACGTCATCGATCGCGCGACGGGCAAGCTGCTGTCCGCCGAGAAGTATGCGCAGGTCAACTGGGCCGAGCGCATCGACATGACCACCGGGCGTCCGGTCGAGAACCCGAAAGCGCGGCCGCAGGGCGCTGAAAAGTTCACGCAGTGGCCTGGCCCCTGGGGCGCACACAACTGGCACGCGATGTCATACAGCCCGCGCACCGGGCTCGCGTACATCCCGACCATGCATATGTCGGGCACGTATTCGCGGCTGCCCGCCATGCCGTTCCGTGACAAGTTCTTCACGATCGGCATCAACATCGAGCACCAGACCGATCCGAATGAGACCTCGGGCGGCCTGCTCGCCTGGGATCCGGTCGCGCAGAAGGCGCGCTGGAAGGTCGATTACGCGCCGGTCTGGAATGGCGGCACGCTCGTGACCGGCGGCGACCTCGTGTTCCACGGCACTGCGGATGGCCTGTTTCGCGCCTTCGATGCGCGCAATGGCCGCGAACTGTGGCGCAGCGACGTGCAGCGCGGTATCAGTTCGGCACCGATCAGCTACAGCGTCGACGGTCGCCAGCACGTCGCGGTGCTGGTGGGTTGGGGCGGTCTGGCCGCGTTCGGCAATGCAGCCTTCCAGAAGAACGTCTGGAAGTACAAAGGTCCGGGCATCCGGCTGTTGAGCTTCAGCCTGGATGGCAAAACCTCGCTGCCGCCCGTGCCGGCCGACGCGAATCGCTTCGTGCCTGCCGACGCCGGCCCCGAACCGATCGACGAAGCCGCCGCGAGCCGCGGTTTCCTGCTGTATCACGGCTCGTCGTGCGCGGTCTGCCACGGCGGCGGAGTCGTCTCCAATGGTGCCGGTGGGCCGGATTTGCGCGAATCGAAGCTCACGATGGACTACGCGTCGTTCCGCGCCATCGTGGCCGACGGTGCCGCGCTGCCGCTGGGCATGCCGATGTTCAACGACCTCAGCGAATCGGAGTTGCGCGACGTGCACGCCTACCTGCGCCAGCAGACCCGGGCCGCCCAGCCACGCTGACCGGGCGCTGCACCGCATTGGTGCGAAAACGCAACACCGATAGGGTGCGCTGCTCTGGCAAGGTGCGTTTTCTCTACGTATATTCCGCAGGCGGCCTGTTGCCATTTCGCAGCAGCCGCCCGTTTTTTATTCAGAGGGGAATCCATGACGAATCGTCTGTCGTCGCGCGCGGCGCGCGCGGGTCTCATATTGATCGGCGCCGGCTCGATCGCTCCAGCCTTCGCGCAGGATGCGGGGCGCGAAGCCTCCACGGCGCTCGAAGAAGTGATCGTGACGGCGCAGAAGCGCGAAGAGAGCATGCAGAGCGTGCCGATCGCGGTCACCGCGTTGAGCGCGGCGCAGATCGAAAAGAGCTACGCGCGTGACATCCAGGATGTCGAGAACCTCGCGCCGAACCTGATCATCGACCCGACGCTCGGCAATGGCACGGCGTCGATCTCGATCCGCGGCCTGCAGCTCAACGACGTCGAGAAGTCGTTCGACCCGGCGGTTGCCGTTTACCTCGACGGCATCTACCTCGCGAACACCACCGGCGCGCTGCTGCAGATGTTCGACGCCGAAGCCGTCGAAGTGCTGCGCGGTCCGCAGGGCACGCTGTTCGGTCGGAACACGATCGGCGGCCTGATCCAGATCCGCCGCACCCGACCCACGGGCGAGTTCGGCGGTAAGTTCGCCGTGAACTTCGGCCGCTTCGAGCAGCTCGACGCGCGCGCGGTCCTGAACTTCGACGCCGCACTCGATGGCACGCTCGCGACCAAGCTGTCGGTCGTCCGCCAGGACGGCGGCGGCTACTTCAACAACGTGTCGCGCGGCGTCACCGAGGGCGACACGGCCTTCACCGGCGTTTCGCTGACGACGCTGTGGACGCCGAGCGACGCGTTCGAGGCCACCCTGACGCTCGACTGGTTCGACGACAAGACGCCGACGCGTCCGGTGACGTCGCTGACCCAGCCTGGTGAAGTGTTCTTCGGCTTCGGCGTCACTGGCGCCCCGCGCACCGATGTCGAATACCACCGCAACACGCTGACGACGCTCGATCAGGCCGCCTTCGTCAAGAGCAAGGCGATCACGCTGAACGCGTCCTGGCAGCTGAACGATGCGCACCGCATCGTGTCGGTCACCGGCTGGCGCGATGTCGAAGACGACGCGGTGCAGGAGTTCGACGGCGTCGCCGCCGACATCTTCTGGACGCAGCGGCCGCAGAAGTCCGATCAGATCAGCGAGGAACTGCGGCTCGAATCCGACTGGAACGACAGCGTCCGCTCGACGCTGGGCCTGTACTACTTCGACGGCGCCTACGAGCTCGACCAGTCGACCAACATCTTCGGCGGGCTGGCGGCGCGGCCGTACTTCCGTCAGGAGACGACGTCGACCGCCCTGTTCGGCCAGGTCGACTGGAGCGTCACGGATGCGATCACGCTGAGCATCGGCGGCCGCTACAACGACGAAGAGAAAGAAGCCTGCGGCATCAACCAGAACCCGGCGAATGCCGCGGGTCCGGCGCTGCTGAGCTTCGGCAGCTGCGGCATCGCGCCGCGCGCGGCCCAGAACCTCGTCAACACCTATGTCGACATCACGACCGGCCAGACGCGCACGGCCACCGGCAAGGAGTCCTGGTCGAAGTTCACGCCGCGCGTCAACGTGTCGTGGCAGATCGATGACGCCAAGCTCGCGTACCTGACGTATTCCGAGGGCTTCCGCTCGGGCGGCTTCAACGGTCGCGCGGCCGACGCTGGCACCTTGGGCCCCTACCAGCCGGAGAGCGTCGAATCGTTCGAGCTCGGCTTCAAGTCGCAGTGGCTCGACAACCGCTTCCGCATGAACCTGACCGCGTTCTCGACCGACTACCTCGACAAGCAGGAAGACGTCGTGTTCCCGGATCCGGCCCTGGGCACCGTGACGCTGGTGCAGAACGCCGCGTCGGCAACGATCCGCGGCGCCGAGATCGAGCTGCTCGCCATCCCGACCGATGGCCTGACGCTGGGCCTGAATGTCGGCCTGCTCGACGCGAAGTATGACGAGTGGCTGGTGCCGGGCCTGACCGGCGGCATCGTCGACAAGAGCGGCTTCGAACTGCGTCGCGCACCGGAGTTCACCGCAGCGTTCAACGTGCAATACGAACAGGCGCTCGGCAACGATTCCTTCCTGGTGTACGGCCTGAACTACTCGTACAAGGACGACTACTACATCATCGCGAACACCGTGCAGCGCCCGCAGGCGCAGGACTCGGGTCTCGTGGATGCGTTCGGCCTGCTCGATGCGTCCATCAGCTACGAGACCGACGACTGGTCGGTGTCGCTGTGGGCCAAGAACCTGACTGACGAAGCGTATTTCACGCACGTGCTGGATGCGGGCACGAACTATGCCGCGGGTCCGAACAATTCGGCGGTGCCGGTCGCAGGTCTGTGGACCTTCGGCACGCTGAACCCGCCGCGAACGTACGGCGTGGAGTTCCGCTTCAACTTTTGATGAGGGGGACGACGGGGGAAGGAGAAAGGGGCCGCAAGGCCCCTTTTTCTTGGGACACGCGGTTTCCAGTGAACATGCGTGCGTGTTAGGTTCATTGTTGCATCGCGGAGGCGGCGTCGATGTCGAGCTCGAACAACAACAACACTCGGCATGAGCCGATCCATGCCCCCGTGGCCGCTCCGGCCGCGCGGGTCAACACGCTCACCACGCGCAGCGCCTGGGAAGCTGCGCGCAGTGCCTGCGCTGCGGATCCGGGCCGCTATCACGGCGACATCGCGCGTCGCGAGATCCACTGGTTCGAACCCTCGGTCGGCAACCACGGCGCGTGGCTAACGTGGGACGACGCCGCCCGCGGCTGGCGCGGTTACGACGCGCGCAGCGGTGCGCCGGTCGGGCCGCAGCTGCCCGCGGACTGGCGCCCCTGGCAGCGGGCCTTCGACGACAGCGAGGCACCGTTCTATCGCTGGTTCAGCGGCGGCCTGACCAACGCCTGTTTCAACGAAGTCGATCGCCATGTGCTCGCGGGTCACGGCGACGAAGCGGCGCTGTGGTTCGAGGGCGATCGCTGGGATCAATCGCTCGATGGCGGGCGCGGCGGCCCGGTCGTTTCCTACAGCGTGTCGCGCAAGCAGCTGCTGCTCGAAACCGCGCGCTGCGCACTCGCGCTGCGCCGGCTGGGACTCGGCACCGGCGATCGCATCGCGATCAACATGCCGAACATCCCGGCGCAGATCTACTGGACCGAAGCCTGCAAGCGGCTCGGCATCGTCTACACGCCGGTGTTCGGCGGCTTCAGCGACAAGACGCTGTCGGACCGCATCCACAACGCGGGTGCGCGCATCGTCATCACGGCCGACGGCGGCTATCGCAACGCGCAGATCGTGCCCTTCAAGGAGGCGTACACCGATCCGGCGCTCGACGGCTATGTGCCCGCCGAAGTCGCGGTTGCTGCGGTCGAGCAGGCGCTCGCGTCATTGTCACTGCCAGTCGCCCATGCCGCAGCGATCCTTGCCGGCGCGCGCGACGCCGTCGCCAGCGAGATCACGCTGGAGCGCTCGGATGTCATGCGCGGCGTCGGTCGCGCGCTCGAGAAGCTGCCGGGCCTCGCCTCGGCTGAAGCGAGCCGCATCCGCACGGCTATCGCCGAGGCACTGGTCGCGACGCCGCCGCGCGTCGATACCGTCATCGTCGTGCGCCATGCCGCGCAGCCGGACCTGCTGTGGCGGGCCGAGCGCGATCGCTGGGCAGATGACCTGACCGACGCCGCCACGATCGAGCTGCTCGCGGCCGCCCGCACCGCAGGCTTCGCCGTGCAGACCGAGCGCGACCTGCTCGCACTCGACGACCGCGATTTCGTCGCCGCGATCTGGGCCGCTGCGCGCCCCGAACCGCTCGACGCCGAGTTCCCGCTGTTCTTCATCTACACGTCCGGCTCCACCGGCAAGCCCAAGGGCGTGGTGCACGTGCACGGCGGCTATGTCAGCGGCGTCGCGCATACGATGCGCGTCGCGTTCGATGCGCAGCCGGGCGAAGTCATGTATGTCGTCGCCGATCCGGGCTGGATCACGGGCCAGAGCTACATGATCAGCGGCGCGCTGACGACGCGCGTCACCACCGTCATCGCCGAAGGCGCACCGGTGTTCCCGAGCGCCGGACGTTTTGCGAGCATCATCGAGCGGCTGAACGTCAGCATCTTCAAGGCCGGCGTCACCTTCCTGAAGACGGTGATGACAGATCCGCAGAGCGCGCTCGACGTGCGCGCGTATTCGCGCGACTCGCTGCGCGTCGCGACGTTCTGCGCCGAGCCCACCTCGCCGGTGGTGCAGAAGTTCGGCATGGAGCTCGTGACGCCCTGGTACATCAATTCGTACTGGGCCACCGAGCACGGCGGCATCGTCTGGACTCATCTTTACGGCAACGCCGACTACCCGTTGCGTGCCGACGCGCACACTTATCCGCTGCCCTGGGTGATGGGCGACGTCTGGGTGCCGGACAGCGAGCCTGACGCCGAGGGGCGCGTGCTCGCGCGGCCCGCAGAGTTCGGCGAGAAGGGCGAGATCGTCGTCGCCGCACCCTACCCTTACCTGTGCCGCACCATCTGGGGCGACGAGGCGAACTTCCGCGTCGAAGGCCGGCGTGTCGCGCGCAGCTGGCGCGGCGATTTCGAGCGCTACCGCAAGACGTACTGGACGCGCTGGCAGGGCCGTTACGCGTATACGCAGGGCGACTTCGCCGTGAAGTACGACGACGGCGGCTTCTCGCTGCACGGCCGCTCCGACGACGTCATCAACGTGTCGGGCCACCGGCTCGGCACCGAAGAGATCGAAGGCGCGATCCTGCGAGACAAGCAGATCAACCCCGATTCGCCGGTCG
>JBIITU010000284.1:0-4577 GCA_044340335.1 Steroidobacteraceae bacterium | reverse complement strand
CGTGACTCGGCTGCTGCGCGCGCTGACGCGGATGCGCGTGTCACCCGAGTCGCTGACGCGCGCCGGCGACCTGCCCGCCGGCAGCCGCGTGCGTTGCCCCTGCGTCTGGAAGCGCGACGGCGACGACGTGCTCCCCGTGCCGATCCCGCGCTATAACAATGAGAACCGCTGGTACATCGAGAAGTACCAGAACCTGCTCAGCTTGTTCGAGTGAAGGCGCCGCGCCAAGGAAGAGTGGTGGCCGGGGTCTGTGCCAAATGCAAGAGATTGTTACGAAATACCTAGTTTTATAGGCTTTTTCGCAGACACCGATCGTCTAGAACGGTGCCTATTGAAAACAATTTCGGCGCAGGAAATCCAATCGTCGCCAACGATTTCCAGAGAAATCCAAAGACGTCGTTGGCTCGTTCTGCATTTTTGCCCCCGCTCGCCATCAACCACATCTGTGGCGCCACTGCGCTACGGGACACCGCGCTGGATACTCCGGCGGTGCAGCTGGATAAGCACTACGCCAGCGTCTACCGCATCTTCGACGTCACTACCGAGAGGATGGTCTTTCAAGTGTTCACCGCCAAGCGCACACAGGGCGGTGGCTGGAGGACGGGAGGTATGGGTTGAGGATTCCGTATCGGGAGGCAAGGGAGTTGGTGATGGGCGTGCTGAAGCACGGATCTGGCGTGGTGACAACTCATCCCGCCGAGCTGATGCGGATCTTCCGCTCGGAGTTCGAATCTGCAGCAAGGATTCCCGATTCGATCAGCTTACGCCCAGTATCCATCCCTCGAATCGCGCGACCGTGCGCTGCGCGTTGGTCAGCTCCGGAGCAAGATAGCGACTAAGTCGACACTCGCAATCTGAGTCCCGCAACCACATCGTCGCGGAGTAGGCGTCGTGCTGATCACTTGTCCGGCCATTCGCAGCGTAAGCATGGCTCCACAAAGCGGGGTACACCTCGACGATTGCCGATCGTCCTGCAGCGATTTCCCAGCCGTCGAACGGCCAGAAGTGCAAATTTTCGCCGAGTTTCTTTCGCAAGAATCGCAGCCACGGAATCCCGGCATGCGTCGACTTAGCGACTGCGCCCGGCACGTCAAAGTGAAAGACCGACTTTGCTCTGCCCGCCCTTTCCTCGGTCAGGCGTCGCCAGCGAGCGTTACCGCTTCGTGCCGCGCCGTTCCCTCTGATCCCATCCCGCACGAATTCTACGGAGACCTGGTCTTCATCCGTGGGCCAGTGTTTTTGGAAATCGTCCAAAAACGTTGACCAATCTGGTGCGAGTGCGTGGACCTCGAAATAGCGCAGCGGAAAAGAAAACCCATGATCGATCCCGATCAGCGTAGGAACCGGCTCCTTCAGGCGCTCCACTAGCCACTCGGCGACGCCTCGCCGCGTCCAGTAGCGGCGTGTGCTTGGCGGCGGCCCAACTTCTTCGGCCGGTCCGCTTTCGTTCGACATGTACACGCGCAGGCCTTTGAGACTGCACGTCGATGTTTGAGCGCCGGAGTAGTCGATGCCGATGTAGCGGGTGAACATATGACTCCAGACGAATCTAGAGATGTGCGGTCAGGTCATTGAGACTCTGCGGGATCACACCCGCGCCCTCCAGCGCGTGCCGTATGTCCTCGGGCATTGCCGGCGCAATTGCGACGAAGTCGATTCTCCAGCTCTCGAAGCGTTTGTGCGCTGTGAGGAACCTATGCGCGTTCTGTTTCAGCGCTTCCACGCTACCGGGCAGCCTCTCGGGCGCCCGCTTGCATGTGCCAAAGCGAACACGCCGCTGCTCTTCACCCACGGCAACCAAGTCAATCTCGACGTCGCCGCGATCCCAGTAGCCCCGCATCCGCTCGGTGAGTGCGAAGTCCCCTATGCCACGCCTACTGCGCTCCTCGTAGAGCTGGCCAGCCAGATCCTCGAGGGCGTATCCCTCTACGTCATTCAGACGCTCGTCGGCCTGCGTGATCAGCGTATCCAGCGGTCGAAAGGCAATCGCGGAGACCGGGCGCTGCAGCGCCGATAGCCATGCCCGCAGGAAGTTGTCGCGGATGTAATACCGGCCGCTTCGCGCCTTCTTGGGAGAGAAAATCGGCAAGCGGCGCTCGATCATCCGATACCGCTCCGACAGGATCTTCAGATAGCCGCCAACCTGCCGCACCTCTCCGGGGTCCGATACGCTGGACATCGCGGCCTCGATATCCGCATTAGTGCAACCCGGGTGGCGCGCGAGATACTGGAGCACCATGTCGTAGCGGCCGCGAAGCTCGCGCAGGAACCAGTTGTCCGCTTCATTTCGCAGCGGTGAGGAACTTGCAAAGAACAGGGACTGCAGAAGGTCGCGGCGACCGCTGGCCAGCACACCCTGCTCGTAGGCGTCGCGGTAAAACTTGGGCACTCCCTCGAACAGGTTCCAGAGAAACAGCAGGCGCGAAGGATCATCATCCGCGTGCGTGCGCAGGATCTCGAGGATCGATGCTATATCTAGGTGCCCGACTTCCAGCGAGTCGGTCGTGCGATTGAATAGCGGCGCATCGCGATTTTCCAGCAGCGCCGTCATCTCGGCGTGCAGTGAACCCAGCACGATGAGGCCTCCGTGCACCGCCGCAGCATCGGCCGCGAGTGCATCCACTTCAGCCTGGAGCAGCGAACAGAAGTCCGCGAGCTGCTTGCGATGGAAGTACTGGAACTCGTCGAGCGCCACAACGTAACCCTCGCGCACGAGCCGCCCAATCAGCCGAGCGAACTCCCTTAGGCTGGAAACACGCGCATCTATACCGAAGGTTTCCAAATAGCCATTGCAGGCAGCGACAACGCCGGAAGGGTCGGAATCAGGAATCTGGATATATAGCGTTCGCCCGATGCCTGCCGTGCGTAGCGCTTCCTGGATCAGACTGGTCTTGCCGATGCGGCGTCGGCCCGAGATCTGCAAGAAAAACCAGCGGCGGCGCTCCAGGATGCGTTGCAGCTGCCGCAGCTCATGGCGGCGTCCATAGAAGGACCAAGGGGGGCGAGCGCTCATGGGTTCTTAATATAAAAGTTTTTACTCTAAAAGCAATGCCCCTATAACTACTTGATTTAAATATCTATTGTGGCCTCCTGCGGCTGTACTTTTAGGAAGGCGCCAGCTGTCTGCGTTTCCCCTCCATTGCAGCGCGACCCGTGGGACCCGCCTTCCGCTCGGTGACCGAAGCCGCGCTTCAGCGAACGGGATTATGGATCGAGCATCAAGCCGCCCGCACTGGTGCGGTGACGGACCGGAGCATCTCGCCCCAACTCGTCGTGCATTACCGCGAAGACGGGTTCCTGGCATCTTTGGTGCTATGAGCACTTCGAAGCTAGGCCTCTACGAGACTCTGATTACCGAAGCCCTTGTAGGCGACCTGGACGAGGCCGCCCAGCGTTGGGACGTCGTCCGCGATGCACTCCGTCCGCCCGAGGCACCTGATCGAATTGCTTTTCACCTGAGCAAGGTCATCGAACGTGCTGTGCAGGGGATGAGTGAGACCGAGCGCTCGGACAAAGGGGTTGCGCTCGCACGTGCGATTGTCGATCTGATCAAGACCTTCAATGGCAAGGAATTGGAGCGGGGTGAGCGTCCCATACTCCCACCTGGCGTGCTGCGAGCGGTGCAAAGCTATCGCCCCGATGGCGCAGCAGAAAAGATCGGCGCTCCGCTCACACCACTGCTGGACACCACGCTGCTCACAAACGCCAACGGTGAACCACGGGTTGGTAGCCAGGTGCGATCCGAGATTGCGTCTGCCAACTCAATAGACGTGGTGATGGCCTTTGTGCGGCGCACCGGTATCCGACCGCTGCTGACAGATCTTCATCGCCACTGTGAGAGTGGCCGCCCATTGAGGTTGCTGACTACGACCTACACCGGCTCGACAGAACCTGAGGCGCTGGACGATCTGGTACGAGTTGGCGCACAAGTTAAGGTCTCGTACGACACCTCCGGTACGCGCCTGCACGCCAAAGCATGGCTATTCCGCCGAGAGACCGGGTTCTCTACGGCGTTCATCGGGTCCTCTAATCTGACCCATCAGGCCCAGGTGACCGGCCTCGAATGGAATGTGCGCATCTCCGGCGCCCGCAACCCTGATGTGCTGCGGCAGACAGAGGCAATTTTCGAGAGCTACTGGAACGGACAGGATTTCAAACCCTACGATCAGGACGAGTTTCGACAGAGATTCGAAGCCAGCCGCAAAGGCGGCATCACGATCACGCTGGCGCCCACCGAGATCCGTCCCGAGCCTTTCCAGACGCGCCTGTTAGAACAGATAGAGCTCGCTCGCCAGCAAGGGCACCACCGCAACCTGTTAATCTCGGCGACGGGAACGGGCAAGACCGTTATGGCGGCGCTCGACTACGCCACCTTGCGCGGAAGGCTACCTCGGGCACGCTTGCTGTTCATCGCACACCGAGAAGAGATCCTTACAAAGAGCCGCGACACCTTCCGCGTAGCACTTCGCGATACGACCTTTGGCGAGAAGTGGGTCAGCGGACATAGACCCTCGCGCTTCGACCATGTTTTCGCCTCGATTCAAAGCCTGGCTGTCGCTGATCTTTCTCACCTTGAG
>JBIITU010000283.1:0-4583 GCA_044340335.1 Steroidobacteraceae bacterium | reverse complement strand
GGCCGAACAGATAGCACAACTCGAGGGACTCGCCGAGCGCCATGGTCATGGAGGCCGTGGTGATCTCGCTGTCGGCCTGCAGGCCGAGTTGGCGCGGGTCGACGACTACGCCCGGCGGGCGGTTGTCCATCGGGTTGGAAGGCGGCGCGAGCGGCAGTTCGCCGCACCAGACCTGGTTGCCGGTGATCGCGGGCGCGCCCGGCGGAAAGGCCGGAGCGGCGGTGCGGGGCAGGCAGTTCAGATCGTTGAAGTTCTGGATGCCGTTGAGCACCGACAGGAAGCCCTGGATCGTGTAATTGCCATTGGGCTCGCGCGAGATGTCGGATTTGAAGTAGCCGAGGTTCACTTCGACGCCGTCGGTCGGCCTGATGGTGAGCCCGGCCGTGACCGTCTCGGTATCCCAGCCGCCGACATTGCCGCGGCTGCCCGGGCTCGTGCCCTGTGCTGCGAGCGGGTGGTTGTTGTCCCAGGTGCCGTCGGCTTCGGTCTGGCCATAGGACAGCTTGAAGAACACGCGATCGACAGCGGGCCGCTCAGGAACGCGTTGACGTCGCGCCGGTCATCCGAGCCGACCGTCGCACCAACCTCCGCGCGCCAGTCGTTCGAGGGCTTGCGCGAGATGTAGTTGATCGCGCCGGCGAACGCGTTGCGCCCGTACAGCGCGCTCTGCGGGCCTTTCAGCACCTCGACGCGTTCGATGTCGAACACGCCGATGTCCTGCAGCGCCTGGTTCTGCAGGTACACGCCGTCGTAGAACACGGCGACGTTCGGGATGCGGTTGGTCAGCTGCGTCGGCGCAAGGCCGCGGATCACCGCAGCGCCCGCCTGGCCGGCGCTGGCATAGCCCTCGTAGTTCAGGCCTGGCGTGCGCAGCGCGATGTCGCCGAGGCCCTGGATGCTGGCGCGCTCCATCTGCTCGGCGGTCAGCGCGTTGACGACGAACGGGATCTCCTGCACCGATTCTTCACGCTTGCGCGCCGTCACGACGATCTCGTCGAGTGTCGCGGCACCGGCGGTGTCCTGGTCCTGCGCCTGCACCGTCGGCACAAGGCCCGTCACAGCCGCGGCCGCAGCCAGCGAAATCCAGCGTTGGGTCATCGAATCACTCCCTGTTCTTGATTGTGCCGACGCGCGCCGCGAAATTCGGCGAGGCCGCGGGTCAGCGAATCGTACACGCGCTGCGCGTCGCCGCCGATGCGCTCGACGAGGCGCCGGTGCGACGGCCACGCGGCCTCGCGCCAGGCGGCGCGCTGCTCGGCCGTCGGCCGGTGCACGGTAACGCCCCTGGACGGCAGCACCACTTCCAGCGCAGCCACCGACGCGCGGGCACTGCGGCGTGCATGGTCGGCGCCGCCGAAGCCATTCTCGACCACCTGTTGCGCTTCGGTGTCGAGGCTCGCGAACCACGCACCGTTCGCGAGCATCACACCCATGTCGTAGCTGTGCTGCGTCATGACGAAGTGCGGCGCTTCGGTAGAGATGCCGGACAAGGTGTACATCGTGACGCTGGTGACGCCGCCTTCGATCAGGCCGGTCTGCAGGCTGGGAACGACCTCCGAGAATGGCAGCGTGATCGTGTCTGCGCCCACTTCGGTGATGAACGCCTGCGACGCCAGCGATGACGACGCGCGGATCCGGCGCCCGCGCAGTTCCGAGGGCAACGTCAGCGCCTGCTGGCCGTACAGATTGACCCAGCCGATGTCCGTCCACTGCATCAGGTGCAGGCCCTTGGCCGCGAACAGTTCGCGAAACAGCGGCGTCATGTAGCGATCCATGACGAAGTCGACTTCGGCTTCGGTATCGAACAGGAACGGCGACGACAGCAGCGCGATCTCGGGCACGAGGATGGCGAGGCCGGCGAACGAGCCGCCGGCCACCTGCAACCGCCCCCGGCGCAGCATCGACAGCATCTGCTCCTCGGGCCCGGTCTCGCCGCGGATCAGCAGCCGCACGTCGAGGTCGCGGCGCTGCTGTTCGACGCGCTGTTCGAATTCGAGCCACAACGCCTCGTCGACCGACTTCGGCAGCGAGAAGCCGCTCGCATAGACGACGCTGCGGCCATCGCCGACGCGCTGCGAGCAGGCGCTCGCCGCGAGGGCCAGCGACGCGCCGGCGCCGAGGCGCAGGAATGAACGACGTCCGAAACTGCGAATCTGGTGCATTGACGCTCCGTGCGAGCGGCGACTATAACCGCACCCCATGAACGACTCACGCCTCGACCGCTACTCCGCCCTCGCCCTGCAGATCGACTGCGACGGCGTGCACTCCGACCGCGACCCCGCGAGCGCGCGCCAGCGCATCCGCGCCTCGCTCACCCGCATCGATACGGCCATCGGCGGCGCGAAGCGCTGGATCGGGGCGGATCTGAAGCTCGTCGTGCTGCCCGAGTACGTGCTGACTGGCCCGCCCTGGGGCGAGGCGATCCAGGAATGGGCCGAGAAGGCCGCTCTGGCGCCCGGCGGCGCCGAGTACGATGCGCTCGCGGCGATCGCGCAGAAGCATGCGGTCTACCTCGCCGGCAACGGCTACGAGACCGACAGTCACTTCCCGGGCCTGTACTTCCAGGCCAGCTGGATCTTCGCGCCGAACGGCGACCGGGTGCTGACGTATCGTCGCCTGATCTCGATGTTCGCGCCGACGCCGCACGACGTCTGGGATCGCTATCTCGAGATCTACGGTCTCGACGGCGTCTTTCCGGTGGCCGATACGCCGATCGGCCGGCTTGCTGCAATCGCGTCTGAAGAGATCCTGTACCCGGAGATCGCCCGCTGCCATGCGGTACGCGGCGCCGAGGTGTTCATGCATTCGAGCAGCGAGGTCGCGTCGCCGAAGCTGACAATCAAGCAGATCGCGCGCCGCGCGCGCGCGCTCGAGAACCTGGCCTATGTGGTGTCGGCCAACAACGCCGCGCTGCATGGCATCGACGTGCCGCCCGATTCGAGCAGCGGCTTCTCCGACATCATCGATTACCAGGGCAACCAGATGATCGTGGCTGGCGCGGGCCAGTCGTCGGTGGCGAACACGACGCTGGACATGGCCGCGCTGCGCGCCTGGCGCCGCCGCCCCGGCATGAGCAACCTGCTGTCGCGGCAGGCGCTCGACCTGTACGCCGACACCTACGCGACGGCCGATATCCGCCGCCGCAACGGGCTGCTCGAGGGCGGCCGCGTCGTGATTCCGGAACGCAGTTATTTCCAGCAGCGGCAGGCCGAAGTGCTTGGGCGGATGCGCGAGCGCGGCTTGATCCTTTGAGGCCTCCGCCGGCAGCGCCGGGCGCGCCACCCGTCGCCGGGCGCGACTACACGCTCGAGTCGCTCGGCCGGGGCGTGCACCTGTTCCGCTGGCAGCGCGGCTTCTACCTGAGCACCTTCGTGGTCGGCGAGCGCGGTGTCACGGCCATCGATCCGATCGACGCGGTCGCAGCGGCGGCCTACCGCGCGGCGATCGCGTCCGTCACCGACAAGCCGCTTCTTCGCATCGTCTACTCCCACGACCATCGCGACCACATCTGCGGCGGTCAGGTGCTCGCCGCTGGCGCCGACTGCGAGGTCTGCGCGCACGCGGCGGTCGGGCCGCGGATCGCGCTCCGGGGCGACACGGACATCCTGCCGCCGACCCATGCGCTGGGCGATGGCGCGGTGCTGACCGACGGCAGCGCGCGCATCGAGGTGCGCGACTTAGGCCCGAACCACTCCGACTCGAACCTGTTGTTCCTGCTGCCAACGGACCGCGGTCGCATGCTGGTCTGGGTCGATGGGGTCGAGCCAGGGGTGGCGCCGTACCGCAACCTGCCGGACACCGACTTCGGTGGCTACCTGCATTCGCTCGATCAGGCTGCGCGGCTCGAGTTCGATCTGGTGGTCGGGGGTCACACGGGTCCCGGCGCGCCGCACTGGGTCGTCGACTACCGCGACTACCTGCAGCGCCTGCTCGAGGCCACGCGCCGCGTGTTCGCTGCATCAGGCGGCCAGGTGCCGCGACCGGACGAAGACGGTGTCGCGATGACCGAGCGTGTACGCGGCGAGGTCACGCAGGCAGCTGCGGACGAACTGCGGGCCCGCTATGGCCACTGGTCGGGCTTCCCGCAGTGGGCGCCGCAGACCGCGGACCGTATCCTGAGCTACCTGATCACTGGCAACTGAATCCGGCTGTCCCGGCCGGCACGGAGTCCCTGCATGAAGACGGTCATCCACGAGCGCTTCGGCGCGCCGCGCGACGTGCTGCGCATCATCGATGCGCCACCCGAGCAACCGGCGGCCGACGAAGTCGTCGTGCGCATGGAAGCGGCGGCGATGCACATCGCCGACCTGCGCACCATCGAGGGCGCCGGCGACTTCCAGTTCCCGCTGCCGCGCACGCCGGGCTTCGAGGGCATCGGCCGCATCGTGCGCGTGGGCACTGGCGTGACGCAGTACAAGGTCGGCGATCGGGTGTTCCCGCCGCTCGCCAGCGGTACGTTCCGCGAGGAAGTGCGCGGCAAGGCCGCAGGCTGCATGCCCGCGCCCGAGGGCGATGCCGTGCAGCTGTCGCTGCTGACCGTGAACGGACCCACCGCCGAAGTGCTGCTCGAGGATTTCGCGGCG
>JBIITU010000032.1:0-15564 GCA_044340335.1 Steroidobacteraceae bacterium | reverse complement strand
TGGTTGCAGAGGGCGACCTCGTGATCCTGACCAAAGGCGAGTTGTCCGGCGTGTCCGGTGGCACGAACTCGCTGCAGATCCTGCAGGTTCGACTCCACGGATGAACGCCGCGGTCGCGCCAGCGACCCGTCGGGCGCGCTGGCTGCCGCGCCTGCTGCTGGGCTTGCTGGCGTTGCTGCTGCTGGCCGCCGCGTCGTTCTACCTGCTGCTGCGCGCCTCGCTGCCGACGCTCGACGCCCAGCTGTCTGCCGGCGGTGCGACGCGCGCGCCAGTGCGCATCGAACGCGACAGTCGCGGTGCCGTGACCGTGCGCGGCGCGAGCCAGGCCGATGTCGCCTACGGCCTCGGCTTCGCGCACGCGCAGGATCGCTTCTTCCAGATGGACCTGTCGCGGCGACTCGCTGCGGGTGAACTGGCCGAGTTGTTCGGTCCGGCGGCGCTGCCGCAGGACCGGAGTGCGCGGGTGTTCGGCTTCCGTGCCGTCGCGCGCGCGGTGGTGGAGTCGCTGACCGACGTCGAACGCGCCGTGCTCGACGCCTACACGCGCGGCGTCAATGCCGGTCTCGAGGGGCTCGATTCGCGTCCCTGGGAGTACTGGCTGCTGCGGCAGAGCCCGGCACCGTGGCGGCCGGAGGACAGCATCCTGGTCGTGCACGCGATGTGGTGGCAGTTGCAGTACGGCGGTTTCGAGGTCGAGGCCATGCAGCGCGCCATCGCGGCGCAGTTCAGTGTCGTGGCGGCCAGTGCGTCGGGCCCGGCCGTGGATGCGGGGCCGGCCGAGTTCCTGCGGCGTTTCCTGTTTCCGCGCGGCACGGACTGGGACAGTCCGAATTTCCAGTCGCTGGCGGACGAGCGCAGCGCCACCGCCGCGCTCGAGTCGGTGGCGCTGCCGCCGCCATCCGTGCTCGACCTGCGGCGCAACGGCGCGCGGTCGCCCGATGCCGTGCCGTTCGATCCGGATCGCGTGCCGCGCCCACCGCCGTTGGCGCCGGCGGCCGGCAGCAACAACTGGGCGCTGGCCGGTGCGCTCACCGCCGGGGGCGCTGCGCTGATCGCCAACGACATGCACCTCGGCCTCGGCGTGCCAGCGGTCTGGTATCACGCGCGCCTCGTCGTCGAGGCGCCGCCTGCGCACGACGTCGTCGGCGTGTCGCTCGCCGGCGTGCCCGTCATCGTCGCGGGTTCGAACGGTTACGTGGCCTGGGGTTTCACCAACAGCTACGGTGACTGGACCGACGTCGATGTCGTCAGCTGCGATGTCGCGCGTGGCGAGTACCTGACGCAGGCCGGGCCGCAGCGGTTCGCACGCCGCGTCGAAACGCTGCGCGTGCGCGGCGCAGACGCCGAAACGCTGGAAGTCCTGTCGACACCGCTCGGCGTGCTGATCGAGTCCGCACCCGCCGAGCGGCGTTGCCTGCTGGCGCGCTGGCTCGCCATGCAGCCGGGCGCGACGAACGTCACGCTGGGCGAGATGCAGGGCGCGCGCGATCTCGATGCAGCGCTCGAGATCGCCGCGCGCAGCGGCATTCCGCACCAGAACATGGTGATCGGAGATCGCAGCGGTCGGATCGCGTGGCTGCTGGCGGGGCGCATTCCCGATGCGAGCGCGGGGTCAGGCTGGCGCGATCCGGCTTTGCAGCCGCGCATCGTCGACCCCGAGGCAGGCATGCTCGTCACAGCCAACGCGCGCCCGGTCGACGGTGAGCTCGAGCGCGAGATCGGCGGTGACGAGGCGGCGATCGGCGCGGGCTACGACCTCGGCGCGCGGGCGAGCCAGATCCGCGCTGGGCTGCGCGCGCTCGATCGACCGGCGACGCCGGCCGACATGCTCGCCGTGCAGCTCGACGACCGCGCGCTGTTCCTGACGCGCTGGCGCACGCTGCTGCTGGGTGTGCTCGACGAAGAGGCCTTGAAGAACGCGCCGCAGCGCGTCGAGCTCAAGCGCTGGGTGGAGCAGTGGGGCGCGCGCGCGTCGCCTGACTCGGTCGGCTATCGGATCGTCCGGCGCTTCCGCGATCGCGTCGAGGGCAGCGTCTGGTCGATGCTGATGGAGGGCATCGGGATGCCGCCGGATACGGCACTGGTATCGCGCCAGTTCGAGGGCCCGCTGTGGCGGCTCGTCAGCGAGCAGCCACCGCATCTGCTCGATCCGGCGCGGGCCGCCGACTGGCGCGCCTTCCTGCTGGCCGAGATCGACGCGCTGGCGCGCGAGCTGCGCGAGCGTTGTGGTGCGCTCGAGCGCTGCACCTGGGGCGAGGCGCGCCCGGTGGCGATCCGGCATCCGCTGTCGCGCTCGCTGCCGTGGTTGGCCGGACTGCTCGACATGCCGACCCGCCAGCTGCCGGGCGACGCGGACGTGCCGCGGGTCCAGTCCGGCGCGTTTGGCGCCTCGCAGCGCTTCGCGATCAGTCCGGGGCGCGAGGCCGAGGCCTACCTGCAGCTGCCGGGCGGGCAGAGTGGCCATCCCCTTTCGCGGTTCTATCGCGCATCATTCGAATCCTGGGCCGAGGGCAAG
Organism: Steroidobacteraceae bacterium; assembly: GCA_044340335.1. GTDB lineage: Bacteria > Pseudomonadota > Gammaproteobacteria > Steroidobacterales > Steroidobacteraceae > UBA964. The sequence goes on along the minus strand of JBIITU010000032.1, from coordinate 13,049 downwards.
CCGGATCCGCTGCTGCCTGGCCCGCCCCAGCATGTCATCGAGGTCATTCCGTGAGCGAAAACCGATTCTCCGGCACCGAACGCTATGTCGCGACCGACGACCTGACCATGGCGGTCAATGCGTCGATCACGCTCGGCCGCCCGCTGCTGATCAAGGGTGAGCCCGGCACGGGCAAGACGCAGCTGGCCGAGGAGATCGCGCGTTCACTCGGCGCGCCGCTGTTCGAGTGGCACATCAAGTCGACCAGCAAGGCGCAGCAGGGCCTGTATGAATACGACGCCGTCTCGCGGCTGCGGGATTCGCAGTTGGGCGATGATCGCGTGCATGACATCCGCAACTACATCGTGCGCGGCCGCCTGTGGGAGGCGTTCGTTTCCGAGCAGCGCCCGGTGCTGCTGATCGACGAGATCGACAAGGCGGACATCGAATTCCCGAACGACCTGCTGCGCGAGCTCGACCGGATGGAGTTCTACGTCTACGAGACGCAGGAACTGGTCCGCGCCCGGCACCGGCCGATGATCCTGATCACGAGCAACAACGAGAAGGAGCTGCCGGACGCGTTCCTGCGCCGCTGCTTCTTCCACTACATCCGCTTCCCCGAGCCCGACACGATGCAGCGCATCGTCGATGTGCATTATCCGGGGCTGAAGCGCGAGCTGCTGGCCGAGGCGCTCGCCTCGTTCTTCAAGCTGCGCGAGACGCCGGGGCTGAAGAAGAAGCCGTCGACGTCGGAGCTGCTGGACTGGATCAAGCTGCTGGTCGCGGAGGACATCCCGCCGGAAGCCCTGCGCAGCGACGATCCGAAGAAGGCGATCCCGCCGCTGTATGGCGCGCTGCTGAAGAACGAACAGGATATCCATCTGTTCGAACAGCTGGTGTTCCTGAACCGGCGCGGTCGCTGAGTCGGGCGTCGGCGGCGAACAGCGATGCTGATCCGCTTCTTCTACGCGCTGCGCGAGGCGGGATTGCCGGTCAGCCTGACCGAGTTCCTGTCGCTGCTCGCCGCGCTCGAGGCACGCATCGCGTTCTGCTCGGCCGAGGAGTTCTATTGGCTCGCGCGCATGGCGCTGGTCAAGGACGAACGCTACTTCGACCGCTTCGACCGTGTGTTCGCGGAGTACTTCGACGGTGCCGAGAAGGCGTTCGAGAAGCTCGTCGCGTCAGTGCCCGCCGACTGGCTGCGCTCGCTCGGCGAGCGCCTGCTGACGCCCGAGGAGCGCGCGAAGGTCGAATCGCTCGGCAGCTGGGAAAAGCTGCTCGAAACGCTGCGCGAGCGCCTCAAGGAGCAGAAGGAGCGCCATCAGGGCGGCAACAAGTGGATCGGCACCGGCGGCACGTCGCCGTTCGGCGCCGATGGCTACAACCCCGAGGGTGTGCGGATCGGGCAGCAGCAGTCGCGCCAGCGGCGCGCCGTCAAGGTCTGGGACCAGCGCGAGTACCGCAACTTCGACGACCGCATCGAGCTCGGCACGCGCAACCTGAAGCTCGCGCTACGCAAGCTGCGCCGCTTCGCGCGCGAGGGCGCGCCCGAGCACCTGGACCTGCCGGGCACCATCGACGCCACGGCGCGCAACGCCGGCCTGCTCGACCTCAAGCTCGTGGCCGAGCGCCGCAACGCCGTGAAGGTGCTGCTGCTGCTCGATGTCGGCGGTTCGATGGACGACCACATCCGCGTCTGCGAGGAACTGTTCTCGGCGGCGCGCAGCGAGTTCAAGCACCTCGAGTACTACTACTTCCACAATTTCCTTTACGAGACGCTGTGGAAGGACAACCGGCGCCGCCACGCCGAGAAGACGCCGACCGACCAGATGCTGCGCACCTTCAACGCCGGCTACCGCGTGGTGCTGGTCGGCGATGCGGCGATGAGCCCGTATGAGATCCTGCAGCCGGGCGGCAGTGTCGAGCACTGGAACCCGGAAGCCGGTGCCGTCTGGATGCAGCGGCTGACGGCGCACTTTCCGCGCCTCGTCTGGCTGAACCCCGAGTCCGAGGACCGCTGGAGCTACACGCCGTCGATCCGCATTGCGCGGGAGCTGGTCGGCGAGCGGATGTTTCCGCTGACGCTGGCAGGCCTGGACCGCGCGATCCGCGCCCTGCGCGAACCTCAGAGGTCGGGTGCAGGCGTCTGACGCCGGCGCGCCGGCGCATAGAACGGACCGTCGACGCTGCGGCAGCGCACCTTGGTCCGGTTCCACTTCAGTTCCTTCTGGTAGTAGATCTCGGCCCAGAGTCCGGTGCCGGCGCGCGCGTCGATGCTGGCGAGCGCGATGCTCGCCTTGGTCATCGCTGACCACATCGCGCAGGTCACGACGCCGACATTCGTGCCGCGATCGTCGTAGATGTAGGCATCCTTCGCGACCTTGTTGCCTTCGATATCGAGCCGCACCAGCCGGTAGCGCGAGCCGCGTTCGCGTTCGGCGAGCAGCGCGCGCCGACCCGTGAAGTTCGGCTTGTCGAAATCGACCAGCCAGCCGAGGTCGAGCTCGAACGGCGAGCGCGTGCGATCGGTGCGGATCGCGCGATCGGCGGGCAGGAAATCGACGCCGGCCTGGATGAAGCCCGCTTCGATGCGCGCCATCTCGAGCGCATGCGTGCCCATCGGCTTGATACCGTGCAGCGAGCCGGCCTCGAACAGCCGGTCCCACAACGTGACCGCCTGCGATGGCGCGATCCACAGCTCATAGCCCAGGTCGCCGGTGAAGCCGGTGCGCGACACCGCAAGCTCCGTGCCCTCGAACGGGTAAGTGCGCATGCCGAAGGGCGTCAGCGTCTCGATGCCGGCGAGGCCGAGGCGCTTCAGCACGGCGCAGCTGGTCGGTCCCTGGAAGGCGAGCGCGGCGATCTCGTCGGTCTCTTCGCGGATCTGCACATCGAAGCCAAGCGCCGAGGCCGCGAGCCAGTCGAGCTGGCGCTCCTGCGAACACAGCCGATAGACGCCGTCGCGCAGGTGGAAGATCGTGCCGTCGTCGATGACCTGGCCGGCGTCATCGCACCACACCGCATAGCCGACGCGGCCGGGCTTGAGTTTGCCCACGTCGCGCGTGACGAGCCGGTTCAGGAATGCCAGCGCATCGGGCCCGCTGATCAGGTGCTTCGTCATCGGCGACAGGTCGAACACCGCGCAGGCGTTGCGCAGCGCCGTGTATTCCATGCCGACGTCGAAGTACGCGTCCGCGACGGTGTAGTCCTTCCAGCGATGCCAGAGGTTCAGCCGGTTCGCAGGCGCCGTCCGCGGGTGGAACGGCGTCTGGTAGACGAAGTGATGGTGGTGATCGCGGGTGCGCGGACTGTCGACCGGTGCCGTCATCGCGGGCTCTCCGTGTGCGCGAGCAGCGCGCGCGCCGCGTTGCGGCCCGCATGACCCATGACGCCGCCGCCCGGGTGCGCACCCGCGCCGCACAGCCACAGGCCAGGCACCGGCATCGCGTACTGCGCCGCGCCGGATACCGGCCGCAGCATCAGCGCCTGATCGAGCGCGAGTTCGCCGTGGTGCCAGTGTCCGCCGCCGAGGTGGAAACGGCGTTCGAGGTCGAGCGGCGTCAGCAGTTCGCTGGCCAGCACGCTGGCGCGCAGGCCGGGTGCATGCCGCTCGAGCGTGTCGAGGGCCAGTTGCTCGAAGCCGGCGCGATGCGCGTCCCAGCCGCCGTCGATGTCGTACGGCGCGTACTGGACGATCGCAGACAGCACGTGCTGGCCGTGCGGCGCGAGCGTCGCGTCGTGCAGCGACGGCACCGTGATCTCCATTACCGGAGCGCGCGAGTATTGGCGGTACTTGGCAGCGTTGAAGGCCTCGTCGAGCGCGCGCAGGCCCGGCGCGATCACGAGGCGCTCGCCGGCCAGCGCCGCGTCGCAGCCGCGGAACGCAGGCGGCGCCGACAATGCGAGGTGCAGCTTCGCGGCTGTGCCGATCATGCGCACGTGGTGCACGCGGCGCGCGAACTCGGTCTCGAGGTGGCGTGCGCCCAGCAGGCACAGCAGCGTCGTCTTCGGATCGGCATTGGACACGACCGCGCCGGCCGCCAGCAGGGTGCCGTCCTCGAGCCGCACGCCACACGCACGACCCTGCTCGACCTCGATGCCGGCGACGCGCGATCCCGTGCGCAGCTCCGCCCCGGCCGCTCGGGCTGCCGCAGCCAATGCCGCCGTAACGGCGCCCATGCCGCCGCGTGGCAGAGCGGCGCCGGCCGCGCCGCTCCAGCGCTGCAGCGCCGTGAACAGCGTGCCGCCCGAGCGCGGGCCGAGCTTGGTGCCGAGCACGCCGTCGAAGGCCAGCGCGGCTTTCAGCGCATCGCTCTCGAGCTCCTCGTCGAGCACGTCCTGGATGTTCATCGTGACGACGCGCAGGAACTCCGCCATGTCGGCGCGGCCCAGGCGGCGGATATCCAGTCCGAGCTGCGCAGCCGGCAGCGCCGCGCGCCAGTCGTCGAAGGCGAGCCGCGGCGGCGCGCGTTCGTGCTGGCGCGCGAGCAGCGTCGCGAAGCGTTGCAGGCGCGCAAGCAGCTGCGGCAGCGCCGCGACGTCGGCCGCGCTGATGCCCGCTGCGCCGGCGGTACCGTCGAGCTGGCCCGCAGCATCGATGACCAGCGGGGTGCCGTCGGCCGACAGGGCGACCGTGCGCAAACGGTCGCGCGCGAGCGCGTAGCCATGCGCGGCGAGACCGAGCTCGCGGACGATGCCGGCATCGAGCCCGTACAGCAGATGCGCGACCGACGAGACGCGAAAGCCGGGGTGGAACTCGTGGGTCGTCGCGGCGCCGCCGAGTTGGGCGTTGGCTTCAAGCAGCAGCACGCGGCGTCCGGCGCGCGCGAGATACGCAGCGCAGACGAGGCCGTTGTGGCCGCCACCGACGATGACGATGCGGTCGCGCTCAGTCATCGCTCCAGCTCTCCGGCACGGTGTTCGGGCGACGCAGGTCGAGCAGCACTTCGCGCGCGGCGTTCGCGCCCGGCGCAGCCATGACGCCGCCGCCCGGGTGCGTCGCCGAGCCGCACAGGTACATGCCGCGCACCGGGCCGCGGTACTGCGCCATGCCCGGGAAGGGGCGATTGAACAGCAGCTGGTCGAAGGTCAGCTCGCCCTGGAAGATGTTGCCTTCGGTGAGTCCCACTTCGGCCTCGAGTTCGCGCGGCGTACGCACTTCGGCATGCAGCACGAGCTTGCGGAAGCCAGGGCTGTAGCGTTCGATCTGGTCGAACACCGTCTCGCGGAAGGCATCACGGTCGGCGTCGGTCCAGTCGCGGCCCTCGATCTGAGGTGGCACGTACTGCACGAACACCGACATGTAGTGCTTGCCCGGCGGCGTCATGGTCGGGTCGGTCAGCGACGGGATCAGCAGGTCGAGGTAGGGGTCCTTGGACCACGTGCCGCGCTTCCAGTCGTCGTAGGCGCGCTCGAAACGCTCGAGCGAATCCAGGAAGTGCATGTCGCCGCAGTGCAGCGGGTGGTTGCGACCCAGTGCCGTGAACTCGGGCAGCCCATCGAGCGCGATGTTCAGCTTGCCTGACGAGCCGCGGATCTTGAAATTGCGCGCGCGCTTGACGACTTCCGCACCGATGTCGCGCTCGTCCATCAGCCTCAGGAAAGTGCGCTTCGGGTCGAGGTTCGACAGCACGATGTCGGCGTGGTACTCGTCGCCGTTCGCGAGCGCGACGCCGGTGACCTTGCCGCCACGCACCACGATGCGCGCGACGTCGGCATCTGTGACGATCTCGCCGCCGAAGCTGCGCAGCGCGTTGCCGAGTGCCTGGGACACGGCGCCCATGCCACCGCGCGCGAAGCCCCAGGCGCCGGCCTGGCCGTCGACGTCGCCCATGTAGTGATGCAGCAGCACATACGCCGTGCCTGGCGAGTGCACGCCGAGTGCGGTGCCGATGATGCCGCTGCCGGCGAAGTTCGCCTTGACGACATCGTGCTCGAAATACTCGTTCAGGTAGTCGGCGATGCTGAGCGTGTAGAAGCGCAGCGTGTCGTGGATCGTCTGTTCGCCGAGCTTGCCGAACTCGCGCCCGAGGTGCAGCAACTCGCGCAGGTCGCGCGGCTTGAACGAAGTGGGGTCGGGTGGCGTGCGCAGCAGCATCGAGCGAATGAAGCGGCACTGCCGCATCGTGTCGCGCGAGTAGCGCATCCAGGCATCGGCGTCGCGGGCGCTGAAGCGCGCGATCTCGCGCCGCTTGACGTCCTTGTCGATGTAGCCGCCCAGCAGGTCGCCATCGCGGGTGAACGTGACGCCGCCGCCGTAGGGCACGATCTGCAGGCCGTGCTTCGCGAGTTCCAGGCCGCGGAAGATCTCCGGACGCAGCAGCGACGACACATACGAGCAGTTCGAGTACAGCCAGTTCTCGTGCAGGCTGCGGCTGACCGCCGCGCCGCCGATCCAGGCGTTGCGCTCGAGCACCAGCACACGCAGTCCGGCCTTGGCGAGGAATGCCGCGGACGTCAGGCCGTTGTGGCCGGCGCCGATCACGATGACGTCGTAGCGGCGCGCGGCGCTCACGTCGCAGCGGCCATGCGGTCGGCGTACCAGCGGTCGAAGGTGTGGACGCAGTCTTCGGAGGTCTGGTACGGCCCGGGGCGGAAGCCGCGCGAGCCGGCCGCGGCCTGGACGCGTTCGCACAGCTGCCAGTCCTGCCGGTTGGTGACGTCCCAGAACCCCGTGATGTCGCTGATGTCCGCGTCGCTGCGCGCGGCGTCGGCTGCCGTGACGAGGAAGTCGCAGACCACGCGGGTGCGATCGGGCGCGAGCGGCCACAGCAGGTGCACCATGACGTAGTCAGGATGCGGGCTCAGCAGCAGCGTCGGGTAGATCACGTAGTAGTTGACCAGCCGTGCCTCGGCATCGCTGAGGCCCGCGATCCGCGTCAGCGGACTGTGACCGCTGCCGGACATGGTCTCGACGCCGTCGCGCAGCCGCATCGGGCCGCCGTTGAAGCAGTCACCGACCTCGATCGCGCGCTCGCTGCGGCCGATGAGTTCAGTGAGGCGCGCGAGCTGCGGATGCGCGCTCGGACAGTGGTAACACTCGCTGTAGTTCTCGCAGATCAGCTTCCAGTTCGCCGCCACGTCGTACTCGAAGCGCGGTCCGCGCACGAGTTCGCCCATGCGGTAACGGTCGAGGTTCGGCAACTGTGCGAACTGCGCTGCGAGCGGCGGCGCCTCCGCGTCGAGGTTGACGAACACGAAGCCGTGGAAGGTTTCCATGCGCACGGGCACGAGGCCGTGATCCTCGCGCCGGAACCCGGGCGGCATCTGCGGCGCACTGCCGAGGCTGCCGTCGATCTGGTACGACCAGGCGTGGTAGGGGCACAGCAGGCGCGCTGCCCCCTGGCCGCAGGGCTCGAGCACCAGCCGCGAGCCGCGGTGCCGGCAGACGTTGTAGAACGCGCGCAGCACGCCGTCGGCGCCGCGCAGCAGCAGCACGGAATCGCCGGCGATTTCGACGACGACATGGTCGCCGGCTGCCGGCACGTCGCTCGCGCGCGCGACGCAGGTCCAGCTGCGCGCGAAAATCTCGCGTCGCTCGGCAGCGAAGACTTCGTCCGCCGTGTAGGCGAGGCCAGGCAGCGTCAGCGCCTGCGGGAAGTCGCGCCGGGTCGCCGCCAGCGATTGGCGGAAGTCGGCGAGGGGCGAAGCGGGCATGGGGTGTCCCAAGGTCTTGGTCAGCGAGGAATTCTAAGCACTTTGCCGGCGCCTTGCCTGAAGGGCAGACCGCCCTTGATCACGACGTCGACCTGCTCGAGCACGGTGATGTCCGTGAGCGGATCGCCGCGCACGGCAACCAGGTCGCCGAACAGGCCGGGTTGCAGCGCGCCGACCCGGTCCTGCCAGCCGATCGCTCGCGCCGCCCGCGACGTCGCGGCCTGGATCGCCTGCATCGGCGTCATGCCGCGTTCCACCATGATGCGGAACTGTCGCGCATTGAGGCCGTGCGGGAACACACCCGCATCCGTGGCGTAGACCACGTCGACGCCCGCGCGCACGGCCGCCGTGAAGGCCTGGCGCTGCGCTTCGGTGGTCTCGAGGTTCTTGCGCAGGAACTCGTCCGGCCAGCCCTCGCGCCGCCCTTCGGTGTCGATCCAGTCGCCGTTGTAGACGTCCATTGCGAGGGCGACACCGCGTTCGCGCGCGAGCGCGATGCCGGCGGCGTCGATCAGCGAGGCGTGCTCGATCGTGTCGACGCCGGCCTCGATCGCATCACGGATCGATTCGGCACCGTGCGCATGCGCGGCGACGCGCACGCCCCGCGCGTGCGCGACCGCGACGACGGCGCGGATCTCGTCGCGATTCATTTCGGGCGCGCCGGGCACGCCGCCGAAGGCGAGCACGGCCCCCGAGGCGATGACCTTGAGCACGTCGGCGCCGTTGGCGAGTGCGCGCTCGGCCTTGGCGCGGAACTGCGCCTCGCCGCGCGCGATGCCGGCCCGGACATGCGCGGGGATTTCGCTCTCCGGCACCTCCGGGATCAACAGGTCGCCACCGCCGCCGGGAATCGTCAGGTAGTAGCTGCTGACCTGCATCCGCGGACCGGGGTAGTCGCCGCGCGCGATTGCGTCGCGCATCTCGAAATCGACGCCCTGGATGTAGGCGCCGACGTTGCGCACGGTCGTGAAGCCGGCGGCCAGCGTGGCCGCCGCATGCGCCCGCGAGATCTCGAGCTGCTCGGCGCGCGTGCGGCGGAAATACACGCGCAGGTCGGCGGTGTCGGATGGCCGCTCGGTCAGGTGCGTGTGCAGGTCGAGCAGGCCGGGCAAGCAGGTGTGCTCGGGCAACGGCAGTTGCGGCAGCTCGCGGTCGGCCGCCTGCGGCGCGCCGACTCGGACGATGCGCCCGGCCTCGATGACGACGACTTGATCGAGTCGCACGGTCTCGCCGATGCCATCGATCAAACGACCGCAGTGCACGACCATGCGGCCGTCATCGACGCCGGCAGGTGCCTCCGCCGCGCGCGGCGTGGCTGCAGCGCCAGTCAGCCACAGCAGTGTGAACAGGGTCGCCAGCGGTGGCCGGCGGAGCAGTCGGTTCGTTTGACAAGCCATCGGCCGCAGTCTTTCATTGCCGGCGTGACAGGTCAAAACACCGGCGATCTGCGCAGCGCGCTCGACCAGGCCATGCGCTTGCTCGGCAGCGGCGAAGCGGCGCTGGCCGCGGAGCAGGCGGTCGAGATCCTGAAGGTCATGCCGGGGCAGGCGAACGCGGTGCTGATCCTCGGCGCCGCGCGACGCGCGCAGGGCGATGCGCCTGGCGCGCTGGCGGCGCTGCGTCCGCTGGCGCGCGAACTGCCGGACTGGGCCGCCGCGCAGCACGAACTCGGCCTTGCGCAGCTGCTGGCCGGCGACGACGAGGCTGTGCTGGGTGCGCTGCGGCGCGCTGTCGAGCTCAAGCCGGACTGGGCCGACGCCTGGCGTGCGCTCGCCGATCACCTGTTCGCGCTCGGCGATGGATCCGGCGCTGATGCCGCCTACGCCCAGCAGATCCGGGCCGCCACCCGCGATCCGCAGCTGCTCGCCGCCGCCGAGGCGCTGTGCGATGGGCGCATCGCGGTCGCCGAGCACTTGTTGCGACCGCATCTGGCTGCCCATCCGACCGATGTCGCGGCGATCCGCATGCTGGCCGAGGTGGCAGCGCGGCTTGGTCGCTATGGCGATGCCGAGAACCTGCTGCGGCGCGCGCTCGAGCTTGCGCCGGGCTTCGACGCCGCGCGGCACAACCTCGCGACCGTGCTGCACCGGCAGAACAAGGCCGAGACCGCGCTGCTCGAGGTCGAAGCGCTGCTGGCGAAGAGCCCGCATGACGCCGGCTGCCGCAACCTGAAGGCCGCGATCCTGACGCGCATCGGCGAGTACCCGCGCGCGATCGAAATGTTCGCCGACGTGCTGCGGCAGTTCCCGCACAACGCGCCGCTGTGGATGAGCTATGGCCACGCGCTCAAGACCGCAGGTCGCCAGAAGGAGGCGGTGCGCGCCTACCGGCGCAGCATCGAACTGGCGCCGCGACTGGGCGAGGCGTGGTGGAGTCTCGCCAATCTCAAGACCGTGCGCTTCGAACCGGCGGACCTCGAGGCCATGCACGGCCAGCTCGGGCGCGACGATCTGTCAGCCGAGGATCGCTATCACTTCGAGTTCTCGCTCGGCAAGGCACTCGAGGACGCGCACGACTACCCGGCGTCGTTCCGCCACTATGCCGAGGGCAACCGCCTGCGCCGTGAGCTGATCCACTGGAGCGCCGAGGACAACCACGCGCACGTCGAGCGGTCGCATGCGGTGCTGACGCCGGCGCTGTTTGCAAGGCATGCCGGCAGCGGCAGCCCGGCGCCCGACCCGATCTTCGTGGTGGGCCTGCCGCGCGCCGGCTCGACGCTGATCGAGCAGATCCTCGCCAGCCATTCGCAGGTCGAGGGCACGATGGAGCTGCCCGACATCACGATGCTGGCGCGCGAACTGGGTGGGCGGAAGCTGCGGCGCGAGGTCTCGCACTACCCCGAAGTGCTGGCGGAGCTGACGCCGGCGCAGTGTCTCGAACTCGGCGAGCGCTACATTTGCCAGACCCGCATCCAGCGCAAGACTGCAGCGCCGTTCTTCATCGACAAGATGCCGAACAATTTCCTGCATGTTGGCTTGATCCACCTGATCCTGCCCAACGCGAAGATCATCGACGCCAGGCGCCATCCGCTCGGTTGCTGCTTCTCGGGCTTCAAGCAGCATTTCGCGCGCGGCCAGCATTTCAGCTACGACCTCGACGAGATCGGCCGGTACTACCGCGACTACGTCGACCTGATGGCGCACGTCGATTCCGTGCTGCCGGGGCGCGTGCATCGCGTGGTCTATGAGCAGATGGTCGACGATACCGAGGCCGAGGTGCGCCGCCTGCTCGACTACTGCGGCCTGCCGTTCGAGCCCGCCTGCCTGCGGTTCTACGAGACCGAGCGCGCCGTGCGCACCGCGAGTTCGGAACAGGTGCGCCGGCCGATCTTCCGCGATGGTGTCGAGCAGTGGCGCCACTTCGAGCCATGGCTGGGTCCGCTGCGCAACAGTCTCGGGGACGTGCTTGATTCTTACCCGGGCGCGCCGCAATCTATGTCAAAGCCTCGCACGCGAGGGGCGCCGGGGGTCTCATGAGCCGTAGCCGCAAGCGCAAACTCGCCCGTCACCCGCTTCTGTCTCACGCACGCCACAGCCGCGCGCGGAGCGTGGCCCCGGCCGTCGCCGGCGCGGTCTGCGCTGCCCTGAGCCCGGGCTGGGTGCTCGCCCAGGAGGCCGGCGCACTCGAAGAAGTCGTCGTCACGGCGCAGAAGCGCAGCGAGAGCCTGCAGGATGTGCCGCTGTCGATCCAGGCGATCGGCACGCAGCGTCTGGAAGAGCTCTCGGTCAAGAGCTTCGACGATTACGTGCGCTTCCTGCCGAGTGTGACCTTCCAGACTCTCGCGCCCGGATTTGCGTCGGTCTACATGCGCGGCATCGCCAGCGGCGAGAACTCGAACCACTCCGGCCCGCTGCCGTCCGTCGGCATCTACCTCGACGAGCAGCCGATCACGACCATCCAGGGCGCGCTCGACGTGCACATCTACGACATCGCCCGAGTCGAGGCGCTGGCGGGACCGCAAGGCACGCTGTATGGCGCGAGTTCGCAGGCCGGCACGATCCGCATCATCACGAACAAGCCGGACTCCGAGGCTTTCGATGCCGGCTTCTCGCTCGAAGGCAACATGGTGTCGAAAGGTGACCTCGGCTACCTCGCCGAGGGTTTCGTCAACCTGCCGGTCGGTGAGCGCGCGGCGATCCGTCTGGTTGGCTTCGCGAAGCGCGACGCGGGCTTCATCGACAACGTGCCGGGCACGCGGACGTACCCGGTGTCGGGCGTCACGATCAACAACAACGCGCTGGTCGAAGAGGACTACAACGCCGTCGACACCTACGGCGCGCGCGCCGCGTTGCGCATCGACCTCAGCGACAACTGGACGATCACGCCGGCAATCATGGCGCAGCAGACCAAGGCGGGTGGCAGCTTCAGCTACAACCCGGCGCTGGGGGACATGCGCGTGTCGCGCTTCCTGCCCGAGTCGCTCGAAGACCGCTGGGCCCAGCTCGCGCTGACCGTCGAAGGCAAGATCGCGAATCTGAACGTCGTCTATGCGGGTGCTTACCTGAAGCGCGATGCCGACACACTGGCCGACTACTCCGACTACTCGTTCTTCTATGACGTCAACTACGGTTCCGGCGCTTACATCTACGACAACGCCGGCAACGTCATCGAGCCGACGCAAGGCACGATCGGCAAGGATGGCTACAAGCGCCAGAGCCACGAGCTGCGTTTCTCGACGGCGGGCGAGGGCCGGGTCCGCGCGGTAGGCGGCCTGTTCTACCAGCGCCAGGTGCACGACATCCTGCAGAACTACTACATCCGCAACTTCTCGGATTTCTTCGCGGTCACCGGCTACCCCGACACCATCTGGCTGACCAACCAGCAGCGCGTCGATCGCGACTACGCGGCATTCGGCGAAGTCACGTTCGATGCGACCGAGAAACTCTCGTTGACGGCCGGCGTGCGCTATTTCGAGTCGCGCAATTCGCTGATCGGCTTCTTCGGTTACGGCGGCAACTTCTCGAGCCGCACCGGTGAAGCGGCCTGCTTCACGCCGGTCGGGGTGGGGCGCGGCATCAATGGCGGACCCTGCATCAATCTCGACAAGGAGGTCGAGGAAGACGGCTGGACACCGCGCGTCAACGCGACCTACAAGCTCGACGACGACAAGATGGTCTACCTGACCTATTCGGAAGGCTTCCGCCCCGGCGGCATCAACCGGCGTGGCACGTTGCCGCCATTCAATGCCGATTTCCTGACCAACTACGAGTTTGGCTGGAAGACCACGTGGGCGGCCAACACGCTGCGCTTCAACGGCGCGCTGTTCCTGCTGAAGTGGGATGACATCCAGTTTTCCTATCTCGGTCTGAACGGCCTGACCGAAATCCGCAACGCCGGCAATGCCGAGGTGCGTGGCCTCGAGGTCGACCTTTCATGGGCGGCCAGCGACAACCTGACGATCACGGGCGGCTTTG
>JBIITU010000282.1:0-4602 GCA_044340335.1 Steroidobacteraceae bacterium | reverse complement strand
CCAGGAGATGCTGTGGCACTCCTGCCTCGTCCCGGTTGAGCGCCAGGCCGAGCAGATCTCACGACAGGCCCGGGAAGCACCGAAGACGAATGGCACCCTGCGCCTGAACCCTGCGGTCGAAGTACCCAGCTACATTGCCGCAGTCGACATTCACTGCATGCCGGGAAACTACTACACACGCGCGTCCGATCACGATCTGACGCAAAGCGCGATGTACGACCGCGGGGTCTACATCTACGGCATGGGTCGGCTGGGCAAGTGCAACGAAGACATGGGGCAGTCGCTTGCGCAGTATGTTCGCCACAGCCTTCCCGACCTCAGGCCGAAGCGGATACTCGATATCGGCTGCACCGTCGGCCACAGCACGCTTCCATACGTCGACAACTTCCCCGAGGCCGAAGTACACGCGATCGACGTCTGTGCTCCGGTGCTGGAGTATGCGCATGCGCGAGCTGCTTCGCTCGGCAAGACCGTGCATTTCTCGCAGCAGAACGCCGAGCATCTCGATTTTCCGGATAACTCATTCGACATGGTGGTTTCCCACATCGTGGTGCATGAGACCTCCCACAAAGCGATCCGCAACATCATGCGCGAGGCGCATCGAGTCTTGCGCCCAGGTGGCTTCGTTGCGCATGCAGAAACATTGGCGTATCGGCACATGAAGCCGTACGACGCGTTCATGCTCGACTGGGATGCGCGCAACAACAACGAACCCTATTGGACCGCATCGCATCTCCTGGACCCCTGGGCGCTCGCGGACGAGACCGGCTTCGGTCACGAAAACGCTTTTGAATGGAGCGTACCCAGCGCCTTGAACCAGCCAGACGGAGAGAAAACGCTCGGCAGGTTCCAGGCTGGGGACTTCGGCGGCAGCGGAATCTGGTACGTCTTCGGCGCCCATCGCAAGTGAGCATGATGCATGTCTAACAACCCACGCAGCACGCCCGTAGCCAAAGGTGAGCGACCGTACTTCCTCAGCAGCCCCGATATCGAGAAGGTGCTGAACGTTACGCTGGCGCTGGCCGGAGAGGTCTCGGTTGCCTACGCACGACTGCGGGTGCTGGAGCGAATCGTCGAGCGCGCGGGACTCTGCAAACCTGGCGACATAGACGCGTTCAAGTTGAGTGATGAAGACGCGCAAGCGCTGGACGAATGGCGCAGCACTTTTTTGAGAAGCGTGCTGCGCCCCATCCATGCGGAGATCTCCGGAGCGCCGCCGCAGCCTGGGAACGCGCAGTCGTACGAGCAGGCCATCAAACTCGCCGAAGACACGGGCTCATCCGGCAAGTAAAAAGTTCCTGGCGCGCCGTTCGCAAGCAGCACGGCGGGATTGGACCCAGTGGATGCAGCGCTACGAACGAGATCATGAAAGAGTTGATTGCGCGGTCCTCGTAGCGCCAAACTGAATCATGGCCGAACCGATCGCGTCGCATGCCGTTCTCCGCGTCACTCACGGTCGAGCCCGTGAGATCACGGACCAGCTCGCGGCCGAAGCGCCCCTCGAGATCCGGCTCGTCACGCACGAAGGCGAGCGTACGCTGACGGTCACGATGCGCACGCCAGGGGCCGACGCGGATCTCGCGCTCGGCTTTCTGCTCGCGGAGCGCGTGATCGAGTCGCCAGCCCAATTGCAGTCGCTCGCGGCGTGCGCCCACAATCCGAACGTGATCCGTGTCGCCTTTGCGCCGGGTGCCGAGCCGCGGCTCGACGGGCTCGCGCGCAGCTTCGCCTCCTCTTCCAGCTGCGGCGCCTGCGGCAAGAGTTCGGTCGAGGCGGTGCTGTCGACCGTTCCGTCCGAGCCCGTGCCGCTCGGTCCACGGTGCGTCACGGCGGCCGCGCTGCAGACCATTCCGGCTGCACTTCGCCTCGGACAGGGCATCTTCGAGGCCACCGGCGGCCTGCACGCCGTCGCGTCGTTCTCGTTCACGGGTACGCTGCTGCGCGCCTGCGAAGACATCGGTCGCCACAACGCTTTCGACAAGCTCGTCGGCGTAACCGCGCGTGGCGCCGGGACGCCGCTCGCAAACTGCATTGTCGCGCTCAGCGGTCGCGCAGGCTTCGAGCTGGTGCAGAAGGCGGCCGTAGCGCGCGTGCCCGTGCTGGTGGCGCTCGGCGCGCCATCGACCCTCGCCGTGGAACTGGCGGCACGTACCGGCATCACACTGGTCGGCTTTCTGCGCGCAGACAGTTTCAACGTGTACACCCATGCCGAGCGACTGGCGACAGCCGTGACGCTGGGAGCCGTGTCGTGAGCACGCGGGACTTCGAGCCCTACGACGCGCCCGCAGGCGGCTGGGATGCGCTGGCGTCCGCGGGCCGCATCGTACGCGAACAAGGCGCGCCGACCACCAGTACGCGCGCGCTGCTGAAGGCCAACCAGCCTGATGGCTTCGATTGTCCCGGCTGTGCGTGGCCGGATCCGAAGCACACCTCGTCGTTCGAGTTCTGCGAGAACGGCGCGAAAGCGGTGGCCTGGGAGACGACGTCACGCATCGTGACGGCAGAGTTCTTCGCGCAGCACACGCTGGCTGAGCTGCGGGCGCAGTCGGATCACTGGCTGGAATCGCAAGGGCGCCTGAGCTGTCCGCTGCGTTACGACGCTGCTACGGACCGCTACCAGCCGATCAGCTGGGACGCCGCTTTCGAGCAGATCGGCACGACGCTGCGTGCGCTGCCCTCGCCGCATGCCGCCGCGTTCTACACGTCCGGGCGCACCAGCAACGAGGCTGCCTTCCTCTACCAGCTGTTCGTGCGCGAGTTCGGCACAAACAACCTGCCCGATTGCTCGAACCTATGCCACGAGGCGACCAGTGTCGGTCTGCCGCAATCCATTGGCGTGGGCAAGGGCACGGTTCAGCTCGCGGACTTCGACCAGACGGATCTGATCCTGAGCTTCGGCCACAATCCCGGCACGAATCATCCGCGCATGCTGACCACGCTGCGCGCGGCGGCGAAGCGCGGCGTGCCGCTGCTGGTGTTCAATCCTTTGCGTGAGCGCGGCCTGGAACGATTCCGCTCGCCGCAGGATCCGGCCGAGATGCTGACCGGCACGAGCACCGAACTCGCCACTCACTACTTCCAGCCGCGGATCGGCAGCGATACGCAGGTGCTGCAGGGACTGACGAAGCGGTTGCTGGAACTCGAGGCTGCGCGCCCCGCCGGCGCGCCTCCGGTCGTCGACCACGCATTCCTGGCAGAACATACGCACGGCTTCGATTCACTGCGGCAACAGATCGAGGCGCTGGACTGGGCTGATCTGATCGCAGCCACCGGCCTCACGCGCGAGGAGTTCGACACGGCGGCGAGCCTGTACGCTGCGGCAAGAGCCGCGATCGTGGCGTACGGCATGGGCATCACGCAGCACGCGCATGGCACTCAGAACGTGCAGCAGATCGCGAACCTGCTGCTGCTGCGCGGCAATATCGGCCGACCGGGTGCCGGCATCTGCCCGGTGCGCGGGCACAGCAATGTGCAGGGCGACCGTACCGTCGGCATCAACGAGCGGCCGCCGCCGGCATTCCTCGACAGACTCGAATCCGTGTTCGGCTTCGCACCGCCGCGCGAGCCGGGTGTCAGCGTCGTCGAATGCATCGAGCAGATCCGTGACGGACGAATCCGCGTGCTTGTCGCGCTCGGTGGCAACGTCGCCGTCGCCGCACCGGATCCCGTCGCCACGCATTCGGCCATGCAGAAGCTCGATCTCGTCGTCGGCATCCATACCAAGCTCAACCGCAGCCATCTGCTGCACGGACGCGACGCATTGATCCTGCCGGCACTCGCGCGATCTGATCTCGATGTGCAGGGCGGCACCGTGCAGAGTGTCACCGTGGAGGACTCGATGTCCATGGTGCATGCGTCGCGCGGCTTCAACCGGCCACCGAGTGCCGAGGTGCGTTCGGAACCGGCGATCGTCGCGGGGATCGCCGCGGCCAGTCTGCCGACGAGCAGGGTTCGCTGGCTCGAACTCGTCGACGATTACGACCGGATCCGCACCCTGATCGAAGCCACCGTGCCGGATTTCGAGCGTTACAACGAGCGCATCCGCGCGCCCGGCGGATTCCACCTGCCGAATGCGGCCGCGCGGCGACATTGGAAAACACCGTCCGGGCGTGCCGAATTGCGGCTGGCCGAGACGGGCACGCGGCTGCACGTCGCCGCACGGCCACTGTTGCTGACGACGATTCGTTCGCACGATCAGTACAACACGACGATCTACGGCATGAACGACCGCTATCGCGGCGTGCGCGGCCGTCGCGACGTGGTGTTCATGAACGCCCTGGACATGGCCGAGCGCGGCCTGCTCACTGGCGATGCGATCCGCCTCGTCGCGGCCGCTCGCAGCACCGAAGGCTTCGTGGCCGTCGAGTATCCCGTCTCGCGCGGCTCCTGCGCAGCCTACTTCCCCGAAGCGAGCGTACTGATCGCACTCGAGGACTTCGATCCGCACAGCCGCACGCCGGCTTACAAGTCCGTGCCGATCGAGGTGGTCCGCATCGCCACCTGATGCGCGGACGTCGCCATAGGTCGACCACGCGAGATCAGGCACAGGCGTGCAGCACGCGGGCCGTGCTGAAGGTGATGTCGTTCCCCCTGCTCTGAGCG
>JBIITU010000028.1:0-17646 GCA_044340335.1 Steroidobacteraceae bacterium | reverse complement strand
CGCACCGCCGCCGTCGCGCAGGTCGAGACCGCGCCAGGCGCTGGCGCCGGCGATCACGAGCAGCCAGAACAGCGCGGTCTTCCACGCGATGCCGGGCGATTCGACGATCTGGTCGTAGAGCCCGAAGTGGCCGGCCTGCAGCGCGACCTGGGTGCCGTCGGCGCCGGGTGCGACCAGCAGCACGATCCAGGTCAGCACGGCCACGACGAGCAGCATCGCGGTGATGAAGGCCGCGAGCCACAGGCGTGAACTGCGGCGCGCGGCGGCCTGACGGGCGAAGAAATCCATGGCGGCGCGGTGCGCCGGCAATGTCAGGAGAAGCTGACCTTGGGCGCTTCCCGTGCCTCAGGCGTCGCGACTTCCAGCAACTGACCCGCCTGGAACGAGAACATGCCGGCGACGATGTTGCCGGGGAACTGCTCGCGCAGGTTGTTGTAGGCCAGCACCGAGTCGTTGAACGCCTGGCGCGCGAAGGAGACCTTGTTCTCGGTGGACGTCAGCTCCTCGGACAACTGCATCATGTTCTGGTTGGCCTTGAGGTCCGGATACGCCTCGGCGAGTGCAAACAGCCGGCCGAGCACGCCGCCCAGCTGGGCTTCTGAACCCGACAGCTGCTGCATCGCAGCCGCGCTGCCCGGATCGGACGCTGCGGCTTTCAGATCGGTAACTGCGGAATTGCGCGCGCGGATCACGGCCTCGAGCGTCTCGCGCTCGTGCTTGAGGTAGCCCTTGGCGATCTCGACCAGGTTAGGGATCAGGTCGTAGCGGCGCGTCAGCTGCACATCGATCTGGGCAAACGCATTCTTGAAGGTGTTTCGACCTGCAACCAGTCGGTTGTAGATGCCCACGACCCACACGACGAGCACGATGATCGCAATCAGCGGAATCCAGGCCATCTGTCAGACCCTCCAGCAGTGAAACCGAAAGTTCGTCACGATATCAGCGACGCCGCGACGCCGACTTGCGCCGCGTCGCAGTCTTTCCTGCCGAACGCGCGCCCGAGGACTTGCGTGACGACTTGCGCGCCGCCTTCTTCTTCGCTGCGGGCGTGCTGCTGGCGACGCGGCTGATGCGCGCGCCGAACACGGGCCCCTTGCCGGCATCGGCGCGCGCGCCCGATTTGGCGGCAGCCGAGTCCACCGTCTCCTGCAGCACGCGGAACAGGTTCTCGATGAACTCGCGCCGCTGCGCACCGATTCGCTCCTCCTGCTCGGGGGTGAACTCGTACTCGTCGACATCGGTCGCCGACAGCGAGCCCTGACGAACCTGCACGCCTTCGAGCGCACTGAGCCGCTCGCGCAGCGCCCAGACTTCGCTAGCGAGCGTGATCGTCATGGTCAGGACCTTGTCGACGGCCGGGTCCGAGAAGAAGAACGGCCGGCCGCCACGGATCGTGCGGCGCAGCGGCTTGCGTTGGCTGGAATCGCTCATCGACCGCCCCTCACTTCCACGCGCCAAAGCAATACCAGCGCACGCCGTCGGCGAGTCGGCCGGTCTTGTCGCTGTCGACGTCGTCCTGCTGGTTCACGGCGTCGCGCACGGCCTGGTCGCCGTAGCCACCAACCGAAGGCACGACGAACTGCACGTACTTCTTCGACTCGAAGCCCGCGCGCCGGCACAGCTCTGCTGGATCGAGGTCGCGGAACGGCTTGTAGTAGGGCTCGTTGTTGTAATAGCTGTCCCAGTCCAGATAGAACGACTCGTACGGCGACAGCTGTGAATTCGGCGGCAGCTCCATGTGCAGCATCAGGCCGCCCGGGCGCAGCAGCCGGTGCGCTTCGCGAAACACTTTCTCTATGCCCTTGCGCGGCACCTCGTGCAGGAACATCGACGAGAACACGACGTCGAAGCTGGCATCGGGAAACTCGACGTTCTCGGCATTCATCTGGTGGAAGTGGATGCCGCGCGACTGCGCTTCGGCGCGCGCATGGCCGTAACGCAGGCAGGGCGCGGCAACGTCGATGCCATGCACCTCGGCCTGCGGATAGACATCCTTCCATGCGCCCGTGTTGTGCCCGATCGTGCAGCCGAGATCCAGAATGCGCTGCGGCCGGAAATCCGGATATCGGTAGCTGATGAAGCGCGCGATCGACTGGCCGAGGTCGTCAAGGTTCTGGCCCATCAGGCCGAACGAGAACACCGCAAGGCCGTTGTCGTAGACCGCGCCCGCGGCGATGTCATCGGCCTCGTATTCGCCGTCGTAGTTGCCCGACATCAGGTGCACGTCGACGGCCGTGACCGAGCGCGGCACCTCGAAACCCGGCTTCAGCGTCACTGAACCGAGCTTGCGGCGCTGCGCGACCTGCTGCGCCTTCTGCTTGAGCTCGCCGCGCTGCCGCTCGAGCGGTCCGAATACCGACTGCCAGACCATGTCCTGCGCGGTCACCCGCATGCTGGAGTAGAACTTGAAGTACTCGTTCGGGCGGATCGCCTTGTGGACCTCCGGCCCATCCTTCGGCGCCCGTCGGCGGCGCTTCTGGAATTCGGGGCCGACTTCCGACTCGTAGACACTGCGCATGCCGTTCGCCATGTCCATCAGCACGTAGGCGCGCAGCCCGGAGACGAAGTTCATCCGCGCCTTTTCATCGCGGGTCTTGTGCAGCTTCAGTTCGTGCTTCAGTTCGTGCATGGCAGGTTCCTCATCGACATGGCCCTGATTATGTCGCAGCCGGGATGCGAAGTGCATCACACTCGCGGGCCTCTGATCGGCCTGAGCTGACCGCTCGTCGGCACGGCTCGCGACCGCATTGCGACTGCCCGAGCATGCCGGCCATGGAAATCGCCGTCAAAGGGTATTCCGCCCTCGAACTGACCTTCGCACTCGCTGTGGGGGCGGTGGTGTTTTCGCTGGCGGTGCCCGCGATGGCGAAGTTCGTCGAACGTTCGGCCATCGTGGCAGCGCACAACGATCTGCGCGCGGCCATCAGCTTCGCCCGCAACCAGGCGATCCAGTTGTCGATCCCGGTCTCTGTCTGTGCCTCCGCCGACCAGCGGCGCTGTGGCGCCGGCAGCGACTGGAACCAGGGCTGGATCGCGTTCACCGACCGCGGCGAAGCCGGCGTGCAGGACGGCGCCGACGAGGTGCTGCGCACCTGGAGCGCGCCGTCGCAGCCGCAGTTGTCGATCACGCCGCGCGATGGCCGCGGCACGCTGCGGTTCTCGTCGCGCGGCTCGACGCTGCCGGCCGGCGCCGCCACGGGCTGGCAGCTGCAGCCCGCCGACTGCGTCGCCGGCGCAGACGCCCGGCAGGAAATCCATGTCGGCCCCTCCGGCGACGTGCGCATGAAGCGCACGCGTTGCACCTGAGCGAGAACACCATGCATCGACAGCGCGGCTTCAACCTGATGGAACTCGTCGTCACGCTCGGACTCGCCGCCGTGATCATCGGCATCGGCGCGCCGAACTTCGAGCAGTTCCGTGCCAACAACCGCCTGACCGGCGTCGCCAACGACTACCTCGGCGCCGTGCTGTCGGCACGCACCGAAGCGCTGAAGCGCCAGACCCCGGTCGCGATGTGCCCTTCGGACAACCCGGACAGCCCGGATGCCGAGTGCTCGGACGGCAACTTCACTGGCTGGATCACCTTCGTCGACGAGAACAACGACTGCCTGCGGGACGAGGACGACGACGAGATCCTGCGCGCGCAACCGACGGTCGACGAAGCCGTCCTGACCGACTCGAACGGCGTCTGCCTGTCGTTCGCGGCCAACGGCTTCCGCCAGGTGATTGCGGGGCGCAACACCGTGACCCGCGCCGTGTTCTGCGATGAACGGGGGAACAACCCCATCGCGCCAGAAAGTCCGGATTCGTTCGCCCGCGGCATAGAGATTCAGCCCACCGGCCGCGCCGCGAACGTCCGCGACCTGGAGACTATCGACAGCTGGTCCGCAGCCCCCACCGAAGTGGAATGCCCATGATGAAGTCCCTGCCTGCCCACCCGCGCCCACAGCGCGGCGTCACGATGATCGAGTCGCTGGTCGCGCTCGTGATCCTGTCAGTCGGCATGCTCGGCATCGCCGGACTGTATGTCTCCGGCGTCAAGGCCGGCCGGTCCGCGCTGCTGCGCACGCAGGCCGTCAACCTGGCCAGCGACATGGCCGACCGGATCCGCGCGAACCGTCGCGCCGCGATCGCGTACGACATGACTACCTACGCCGGTGAACCGGAGGACCAGGGCTGCATCAACGACGCGTGCACCGCCGCGGAACTCGCCGAGGATGATCTGTTCCGCTGGCGGGCAGCCACCGAGGCGGCACTGCCCGGGCGACCGCTGCCCGTGGTCAATGTCGAAGTCGAAGAGCTCGGCGTCGAAGACGCTGACCGGTACACCGTGACCGTCACCTGGCACGAAGCCGGTGACGAACAGCCCAGCACCTACACGCTCGTGGTGGAAGTATGAACCGCGCCGTACGCCGCAGCCGCGGCTTCAGTCTCGTCGAATTGATGGTTTCCCTGACGATCGGTGGCCTGCTGATCACGGGTACCGTCTTCATCTATTCGCAGAGCCGCACGACCTTCACCCTCAACGAGACGCAGGCGCGGCTGCAGGAAGACGCGCGCTACGTGATGTCGGTGCTCGAGCCGGAGATCCAGCTCGCCGGCTACTACGGCTTCACGAACCAGGGCGGCAACATCAGTTACTTCAACGCCGGAGCGCTGACCCACGTGTCGGCGCTGCGCCAGGACGACGCTTCATTCGCGGTCGTGCCTGCAGCGTTGCATAACTGCGGCACGAACTGGGCGCTGGACCTCTTCATGACCGTGCAGGGCGCCGAGAACACCTACGACTGGGCACCGGCGGGTCCGAACTGCGCTGCGAGCGGCGGCGGCGCGGTCGCCGATACGGACACGCTGACGATACGCCGCGTCGCGGTGGCGACATCGGCACCGGCAGCGACACGAATCCAGTTCTACACCAACCGCCTTGCGCCGAACGAGAACTTCCTGTTCTGCGCCAATGTCGCGCCGGGCCCGATCACGCCGAATGTCACCGACGTACGCAACCTCGTCGTGCAGGGCTACTACATCTCGCAGAACTCGGTGGGTATCGCGGGCCTGCCAGCACTGCGGCGCAAGTCACTGGTCGCCGGCCCAGGCTGGCTCGACGAAGAAATCATGCGTGGAGTCGAGGACCTGCAGGTGCAGTTCGGCATCGACATCGGCGACGACCTGGACGGCGACGGCGTGCCGGATGACCCGGACGGCGACGGCGTCGTCGATTTCGTCGACGGCCACGCGACCCGCTACGTAGACCCGGACGATCCAATACTGGCCTCGGCGCAGATCGTCTCGGTGCGGCTCTGGCTGCGCGTGCGCGCGGTAGAACCCGAACCGGGCTACGTCAACAACAACCAGTACGTTTACGGCAGCACCGATTTCACCGCTGACGACAACATCCGGCGCGTGGTCGTGTCGCGGACGATCCTGCTGCGCAACGCCCGCATGTTCACCGAGGTCGAGACATGATCGCCGCTCGCTACGGTTCAGAAATGGCTTGCCGCACACAGCGCGGCGCGGCGCTGGTCGTCGGCCTGATCATGCTGGTCGTGCTGACGATCCTGGCGATCACGGGCATGAACGTCGCCAGCACCGAGCTTGTCATGGCGGGCACCGAGCAGGACCGGGTCCGCGCGTTCAGCGCCGCCGAAACCGGTGTCGAACGTGCCTCGCGCGCGCTGGGCGACGTGCCGACCATCCCGGGAGCCGAAGTGACCGTCGCCGCGACTGCGGTCGTGGGCTCATCGGTCAACACGTCCACGGGTGCGGCGACGGAGCGCTACGAGACGACCACGCGCTACCGCGGCTCGACGCAGATCTGCCCCGGCAGCTCGAGCGGCAAGGTGCAGAGCTTCCATTTCGAAGTCGAGAGCCTGGGCACCGCCGCGCGCGGCGCCATCTCGACCCATACGCAGGGCGTGTACCTCTGCAACCCCGTCTTTGGCCAGAACTCGAACTGATATCAACGCGGAGCGCAACATGCACTCACTGAAGTCCCTCTCGACCGCCCTTCTCATGACACTGGCACTCGCCTTTGCGACCAGTGCCGACGGGCAGATGCGCGGCCTCGAGCAGTCTTACGAGGTCTCGCCCGGGCAGATCGTGCTGCCGAGCTCACCCGGGGGTGGCCTGGTGCTGCGCAAGTGCCCGACCTGCGCGCCGGCCACGATCGCGACCAACGCCAACACGCTTTACACGGTCGGGGCCGAAAGCATTCCGCTGCAGGATTTCGCGGCCGTGCTGCGCGAGGACCCGAATGTCCAGGTCACCGTGATGACCACCATGCGCGGCGATCTGATCACCCGGCTGCGCGTCGCCGCCCTGCCGCCGACCCGCGCTTCGACGCGATGAACTCCCGGAGAACAGCCATGCATCGCAGTCAGCAACGTCTGTCCACCCTGCTCGTCGCGGCGCTCGCCCTGATCGGCGGCGCCACGACCCCACCCGCTCACGCGGACGACTCGGAAGTCTTCACGAGTTCGGCGTTTACCGGTGGCGCCGGAGCGCGTCCGAACATCCTGTTCGTCGTCGATACGTCGGGCTCGATGTCGGCGGAAACCACGAGCTACGACCCAACGCGAACGTATACCGGGCCCTGTCCTGCGGACCGGGTCTACTGGCGCACCGAAAACACCTGGGAACCGCCGAGCTGTGCGTCGAACCAGTGGATCGCCGCCGCGCAGAACACGTGCAATGCCATCGCAGGCGGCCTCGGCGGCGTTGGCGCAGTACGTGCTCGTTCGCAGCAGTTCAACCCGGCAACCAACCAGTGGGGCAACCTGCGTGCCGGGGCCTCGGCCGATCCGATGGAATGCTCGGCGGATTCGGGCATCCACGGCCCGTTCGCCGGTTCGCCGGACCGATGGGCGCGCAACAACGCCACGCGCTGGACCAACGACGCCGCCCAGTCGATCAACTGGGCGGGGCGGCCGACCTACACCTATTACTCGGCGAACTACGCGAACTGGTGGTACGGCACCGAGGAAGGCTCGCGCGCGACGCGCTGGGAAGTCGTCCGTGACGTCGCCAAGAACCTGATCGATGAACTCGAGGGCGTCAACCTCGGCCTGATGCGCTACAGCAATGACCTCGGCCCGGGCGACGCCGCCGCCGAGGGCGGCATGGTCATGCACCCCGTCACTGAACTGACACCGGCGAACAAGACGACGCTCAAGAACTTGCTCGATGCGTGGGGGCCGAACGGATGGACGCCGCTGGAGGAGACCTACTACGAGGCGACGCAGTACTTCCGCGGAGGTGCTGTCGAGTTCGGCAACACCGCGCGGTTTGCGCCGGGAGTGCCCGCGCCCAGCGTGGCTGGATCGCGCGTCGGCAACTCCCTTGCGAGCAACATCTACAACTCGCCGATCGACTTCAACTGCCAGAACAACTTCATCGTCTATCTGACCGACGGCCTGCCTACCATGGACGCAAACGCCAACGCGCGCATCCAGGCCCTGCCTGATTTTGCGACCTACGGCGGCGCCTGTGCGACGACAGATCCCCACGCCGGGTGGGTCAACAACGGCCGCTGCATGGTCGCGCTCGCGCGCTACCTGAACACCGCGGATCTGAACACCGCGATCCTGGGCCGTCAGAGCATCAAGACCTACATGATCGGCTTCGGCGACGACATCGTCGCCAGCCGGGATTATCTCGACGCCATCGCCGAAGCAGGGGGCACGACTGAGGCCTACACCGCGAACAGCGTCGGCAGCCTCACCCTGACGCTACAGACCATCTTCACGAATATCCTCGAAGGCAAGGACGTCACGTTCGTTTCGCCGACCTTGTCGGTCAACGCGTTCAACCGCACACGCAACCTGAACGACCTCTACGTATCCGTGTTCAGTCCGTCCGCGGGCCTGCACTGGCCCGGCAACCTGAAGAAGTACCAGGTCAGGAACGGCCGCATCGTCGATGCGAACAATGAGGATGCCGTCGATCCGGAAACCGGCTTCTTCAAGAGCACCGCGCGCAGCTTCTGGTCCGTGAACGAGGGGGGCTCTCCGATCGTCGACGGTGCCGAAGTGACGCTGGGCGGCGCAGCCAGCCGCCTGCCGGAGTACAACGTCGGCGTAGGTGGCCGCAAGCTCTACACCTACCTCGGCAGCAACGTCGCGCTGCACAACAGCGTCAACAGCATCGAACCGGGCAACAGTGCGCTGACCGAAACCGCCCTCGGCCTGGGCGGACCGGACGACCCCGCGCGGGACGACCTGATCGCGTTCGCACGCGGACAGGACCTGCAGGACGTCGACCGCGACGGCAGCACGACCGACCGCCGCATGCGCATGGGCGACCCCATGCACGCCAAGCCTGCGCTCGTGATCTACGGCGGCGATGCCGAGACCCCTGAGGGCGTGGTCTACGTACCGACCAACGACGGTTACCTGCACGCCTTCGACAGCCAGACGGGCGCGGAACTGTGGGCCTTCATCCCGCCCGAGTTCCTGCCGCGCCTGAAGCGGCTGTACGAGGACCCGGTCACCCCGGAACGTGAGTACGGGCTCGACGGCGACGTCACCGTGTTCAAGTACGACGTCAATGGCGACGGCGTGGTCGATGCCGGCGCGGGCGACAAGGTCTACGTTTTCTTCGGCTTCGCTCGCGGCGGCCAGACCTATTACGCGCTCGACGTCACGAACAAGGCGCAACCCCGTTTCCTTTGGAAGAAGGACGCGACGGGCCTGCCCGCACTCGGCAAGACCTGGTCGCCCCCGACGGTAGCGCGGGTCGACATTGCCGGCTCCGGCCAGAGCACGGACAAGTACGTGCTGATCTTCGGTGGCGGTTACGACGAAGCGCAGGAAAACTACGTCTACACGACCGACTCGATCGGCAACCGCATCTTCATGCTCGACCTCGAGGATGGCGACCTGCTCTGGTACGCCGGCGACAACGCGGCGGCCAACCTGCAGCTGACCGAGATGAACAACTCGATCCCCAGCCGCGTGACCGTGATCGACACGAACGCCGACAAGTTTGCCGACCGCATGTATGTCGGCGACATGGGCGGCCGCGTCTGGCGCTTCGACATCTGGAACGGTCAGACGGCGAGCTCCGTCGTGACCGGCGGCGTGTTTGCGCGGCTCGGCGCCGGCAGCATCGCAGGTGCACCCCGCTCCGCGGCGCGCCGGTTCTACAACGCGCCCGACGTCGTCCTGATGCAGTCCCGCGGTTCGCCGCCGTACTTCAACATCGCGATCGGCTCGGGCTATCGGGGCCACCCGCTCGAGAACGACACGCAGGACCGCTTCTATTCGCTGCGGGACTACGCACCGTTCACGAAGCGCACACAGGCGCAGTACGCCGCGTTCGTCCCGGCGCTCGACGGCGACCTGGTCGACATCACGACCAACGTCAGCGCGACCGTCCCGACCGGCTCGCGCGGCTGGAAGCTGCTGTTGAACGATGGCGGCAGCTGGATGGGCGAAAAGGTGCTGGCCGAGTCGATCACGATCTCGGGTGTCATCCTGTTCCCGACCTTCATTCCGCTGGGCGAGGATCCGGCCAACCCCTGCACGGCGCGCATGGTCAATCGGGCGTATGCGATCCGGATCGAGAACGGCCGGCCCAACTTCGACTGGGACGACGACGAGTCGCTCGAGGCCTCGGACCGCTATACTGAGCTCAAGCAATCGGGAATTGCGGCGGAAATCTCGGTGCTGCTCAACAGCCGCTTCATCGAGGACGAGGACGACGAAGACGAAGACGAAGACCCGCCGCCGGAGGTGCCGGGCACGACCTGCAACTCGGGTGTCGAGATCCTGGGCCGCTGCCCGTCGACCGACTCCGGCGTGCGCACCTACTGGCAGCGTCGCTGATCTGAACGGAGGAAAGCGATGATCACGTACTTCAGACGACAACGCGGCGTCACACTGATGGAGCTGCTGACGGTGGTCGTGATCATCGCCATCCTTGCCAGCATCTCCATTCCGACCTACCGCAATTACCTGATCCGCACGCAGCGCGCCGAGGGCAAGACGGCGCTGCTGCAGCTGCAGGCGGCGCAGGAGAAGTTCTATCTGAATGGCAACGCCTACACGGACGACGTGACGGGCGCGTCGCCGGACGGCCTCGGGCTGCCCGGCAACAGCGAGACCAACAAGTACGACATCACGGTCGAGCTGGTGGACGACGGCCAGGGCTATGTCGCGAGCGCCACGCCCGCCGACGGCGGCGGCCAGGAAGACGACGCCCTGTGCGGTTCGCTGACGCTGACGGACACCGGCGTCCGCAACATCGACGGCGGCACTGGCACCGTGGCCGAGTGCTGGCGCTGAACGAAGACCCGGCGCGCTGCTAGAACTGTTCGAGCAGCGCGCCGAAGCCGCGCATCCGGTCCTGGATGCCGTTGGCGCGCAGCGCATGCCAGTAGGTCGCGGTGTTGATCGCGATCACCGGCTTGCCGAGCCACAGCTCGGCGGCGGCCGCGAGCCGCACCATGGAAAGATTGGTACCGACCTGCACGATGGCATCGACATCCGGGCCGTCGAGTTCGCGGATCGTCTCGCGCAGGCGACTCTCCGGGATTTGCGCGATGCCGGTCCACGACGGCGCCCGCAGCGGGATGTCGCGCACGGTCTCGTAGCCCATGTCCTTGAAGTAATTGCGCACTTCGTCGTTGGCCACCGGGTAGTACGGCGACAGGAAGGCGATCCGCTTGATGCCGCCGTAGGCCTTCAGGGCCGCCGAGCAGGCATGCGCGCCGATTGAAATCGAAATCCCCGCCTCGCGCTCGACCTTGCGCTGGAATTCATCGGCACCGGCGGCACCGCCGTAGAACGTGACCGCGGACATGCCCATCACGAGGTAATCGGGCGAGCAGGTCATGACGCTGCGCACCGCGTCGATGACGCCGGCTGCAATCGTCTGGGTGCCGGCGGTGAACGTCTCGTTGCTGATCGCCTTCGAATCGGGCGTGAAGATCCGGCTGTAGTGATTGGTGACGCCGGGCGGCCGCAGGTCGTCGAAATCCGGCTGCACGACCGTGTTGGTGGAAGGGCCGAGCACGCCAAACAGGCGCCGGTAACCGAGTACGTCTTTTCCCATGCGGCGAACCCTAACATGGCAATAATCGCGTTTGCAGCGCCGCCGCAAGCCCGCAACAATGCGACGCATGCCAATCCGGATCCGTCACCACGCTGCGGCGGGCAGCCTCGCGCTGCTGGCGCTGGGGCTCAGCGCCTGCGGCAACGACACCGCTGTGCCCGCCGCCACGGCCGCGCCCGCTGCGGCAGCTGCTGCGCCCGTCAGCACCGCTGCGTCGCTGAAGCTCGCCACCTGGAACCTCGAGTGGCTGATCGCCCCCGAAGCGCTGCGCGGCCTGCGCGCCAACTGCGTGCCGCGGGGCGCCTCGCCCGGCCGGCGCGAGCGCTTCGTCCCCTGCGACGTCGCCACGGAACTCGACCGCTCTGGCACGGATTTCGCCGCCCTCGCCCGCTACGCGCAGCGGCTCGATGCCGACGTCATCGCACTGCAGGAAGTCGACGGGCCGGGTGCGGCGCGGCGCGTGTTCCCGGATCACGAGTTCTGCTTCACGAGTCGCAAGCACGTGCAGAACACCGGCTTTGCGATCCGCCGCGGGCTGCCGTTCCGCTGCGGCGAGTATCAGCCGCTGTCGCTGAACGGCCGGGTGCGGCGCGGCGCCGAGCTCGTGCTGTTCCCCGGCGAGCCGCGTGAACTGCATCTGTTGTCGGTGCACCTGAAGTCCGGCTGCGGGCGGCGCACGCTCGACTCCGGTCGCGACCAGTGTGCGGTCCTCGCGATGCAGGTGCCGGAACTCGAACGCTGGATCGACGCCCGCGCGGCGCGCGGCCTGCCGTTCGCCGTGCTGGGCGACTTCAACCGCGACCTGCTCGACGATCGCGGCCCGGCCCGCGCGTCGTCTGGTGCGCTGCGCAGCATGTGGGCCGAGATCGACGATGCCGATCCGGCCGAAGCGGACCTCAGCCTCGCAGCCGAGGGCCAGCGTTTCAGCAACTGCGCGCCGAACCAGAACTACGGCAGCTTCATCGATCACATCGTGCTGTCGCGCACACTGGCCGAGCGCAGCGTGCCCGGCTCGTTCGAGCGCGTGGTCTACGACCCTGCGGACGCACTTCGCCTGAAGCTCGCGGACCACTGCCCGGTGGCGATCAGGGTGCGGCTGACTCCGTAATGCGGCGTCGATTAAGTTGACTCGCGATCGGCGCCCGGCTCAAGCTCGGCATAATGGCGTCACGGGGAGGCGCATGAACAAAAACACGCCCAGCAAGGATTCGATGTCGGTCGAGCGCCGGCTGCATACGCGGCATCGCGCGCGCACCAGCGTTTACGTGACCATTCCGGGCGGCCGCAAGAAGCTGTGCCGCGCGGTGAACCTCAGCGCCACTGGCGTGTTCATCCAGACCACGGATCTGGGCCTGCGCAAGGGCCAGCAGGTGGAACTGTCGTTCGCGATCAATCTCGGGAGCGTGACCAAGATCCACCGCCGTACCGCCATCGTCGCGCATGTATCGCGCGGTGGCACGGGCCTGATGATGGATGCCTACGGCGCCAGTCGCTGAGGCGCGGCGCGCGAAAGTTGGTGCCGCCTGAGGGATTCGAACCCCCGACCCCCTGATTACAAATCAGGTGCACTACCAGCTGTGCTAAGGCGGCGTGGCCGCAATTCTAGCCGCGATTGTTCGCATCTGGCCCGGAAATGGGTGCCGCAACGGGCGGTTGCACCGCCGCCGGGGACTCCGATGCCGCTTCAACCTGCGGCGGCGCGACGGCACACGCCTCGATCCGCAGGCCGGCGTCGCCCAGCTGCATGGCCTCGAGCGAACCGGCATCGGCCGCGTTGCGCAGGTCGATGTCGATCCAGTACACCGTGCCGGCTTTCAGCCGCGGCTCGATGGTCGGGGCAAGACCGATCTTGCGCACGACCTCGGCGCGGCGCTCGGCACGACGCAGTTCGCTGAACAGGCCGGCGGACACCGCGAGGCCAGCGCCGGTCGCCGGCAGCCGCGCGGCGTCCTCGAGACCGCCGCGCTTGAGGCGCCGCTCGACGTTCGCCTGTTCGGTAGCGTCGGCCTGGCCGGACACCAGCACCAGCCAGCCATCCGGGATCTGGCCATCGGCCGGCCGCTGCCGCGGCTGGTAGCCCAGTTCGACCAGCACGCCGTTGACGCGCGCCGCCGCGTCGAGATCCGTCAGCGGCCCGACCGACACGCAGCGCATGCTGTCCGCGGCGCCCGCCAACGCAGCGGCTTCGGCAGCGGCCTCGGCCTCGGCATCGATGGATGGCGTTGCCGCGGCTGGCGCCGCCCCAGCGCCGCTCGCTGCCGGCTCGCCGACCAGCAGGATGCGTGGCACTTCGAGCGCCGGGCTTGCCGCCGTCGCGGCGCTGCCGGGCGCGAGCCAGCGCGTCCAGGCGAACAACGCGAGGTTGGCAAACAGCAGCGACAGGAACAGCAGGCGCATTGGGCGCTGATCTTATGCGCGCGGCGTGGCGCGTGCGAGCGCCGCGAGGCCGCGCAGCACGAGGTCCGGCGCCAGCTCGTGCGGGAGTCCGAGTTGCGCGGCGATCATTTCAGCCGCGCCGCCGGTCAGCAGCAGCTTCGGCCGGCGCCCGGGCGACTGACGACGCGCCTCGCGCAGCGCGCGCTCGATGGCGCCCGTGGTCGCGAGCACCGCGCCAGCGCGCAGGGCCGCGGCCGTGTCACGCGCGAATGCGGTGTCCGCAGCGGCGCGGCCACTCGCGCGCCGCCGGATGCCGCCGGTATCGCGCAGCAGCGCATCGACCATGAGTTGCGGGCCGGGCAGGATCGCGCCACCCCGATGGCGGCCGTCGGCAGTCAGCAGGTCGATCGTCGTGGCCGTGCCGATGTCGACGACACAAACCGCAGCGCGCGGCGCGCACTGGCGCGCGCCGAGCAACGCCACCCAGCGATCGGCACCAAGGCGCCAGACGTCGCGATAGCCGTTGCGCACTCCGCAGGACTCGCGCTCGCTGCGACAGAACAGCGGCGCGCTGCCGGTGGCCGCGCGCACCGCGGCCGCAAAGCGGCGCTGCACGGGCTCCGCCGCAACGCTGACGGCAAGCACCCGAAGCTGCGTGGCGGCACGACCGCGCGCCGCCGCGGCGGGCCCGAACAGCGCGCGCACGAAGTCGGCGCGGGTCCAGCCCTGATGCGCGGCGGCCCGCATGCGGCCCGGACCCCGCGGACCCAGTCGCGCCCATTTGATGCGCGTGTTGCCGAGATCGACCAGCAGCGTCTTCATGCCTGCAGCCGCAGGCTGACATCACCGGCGACGACGGCGCGCAGGGCACCATCGTGCTCGATCTGCAGCGCCCCGCCGGCATCGATGCCGCGGGCAATGCCGGCCAGCTCGTCGACGCCGGCGCCGCGCACCACCACCGCCTGGCCCGCGAGCGCATCGGCGGCGTTCCACGCCGCGCGCCGCGGCCCGAAGCCCTCGCGCTGCAGCGCACCGAGGCCTGTGGCGCATTCAGTCGCGATCGTCGCCGCAAGCACATTGCGATCGGGCAGGTCGGCCGCGAGCTGATCCAGCGCGGCGGGCGGCAGCGCGCCCGCGGCGATGCCGTCACGCACCCCGGGCCCAAGCCGCAGGTTCAGGCCGATCCCGATCACGACGTGCGCCGGGCCGCTGGCCTCGGCACGCAGTTCAGTGAGGATGCCGCCGAGTTTGTGCAGCGTTGCGCCGGCCGCAAGCTTCGCGACGATGTCGTTCGGCCATTTCAGCAGCACTCCCGTGATGCCCTGCAGTTCAAGGGCGCGCCGCACCGCCAGCCCTGCGACCAGCGGCAAGGTCGCCACATCGCGCGGCAGCTCCGCGAGCCCGGCGGACACCGACATCAGCAGCGAGCCGCCGAGCGCGCCGACCCAGCGCCGCCCGAGCCGCCCGCGGCCGGCGCTCTGGTGCTCGGCCACGAGCACGCGGAACTCGCCGGCCGGCGGTGCGCCGCGCGTCAGCAGTGCGGTATTGGTCGAGTCCACCGACCAGACGCAGTCGACCGAATCGAACTGCGGCGCGATGTCCACGGGCAACGCGGCACGCAGCGCGGCGGCGTCGAGCGGGGCGCAGGCGAACTGCATCCGGTAACCGCGGTTCGGCAGGGATTCGATCAGCGCGCCGTCATCGCGCAGCTGGCCGATGGCTTTCCAGACCGCGCTGCGCGTGACTCCTTCGCGGGCCGCGAGTTCAGCGCCGGAGTGCAGCGCGCCGTCGGCCAGTGCCGCGAACAGGCGGCGCGGCAGTGCCGGCACCGGGGTCTCGCTGAACGCGCGCATCGGCCGGTGGGCTCAGCGGCGTGGCGCGAGCAGCCACAGGCGTCGCGCGCGGGGTTCAGTGCCGGCCCGCAGGCGGGCGATGTTGCCGCGGTGCGTGTAGACGACGAACGCCGCCATGGCGAGCGAGAACAGCAGCAGCGGGCCGCGCGGCACCGCGCCGACCGCAAGCTGCACCAGCGGCAACAGGCAGGCCGCCATCATCGTCGCGAGCGAAACATAGCCGAGCACCATGATGACGGCGATCCACAGCAGCACCATCAGCGGCAGCGCGGCCGGCATCAGGCCCGCGACGGCACCGACCACCGTGGCCGCGCCCTTGCCGCCGCGAAAGCCATGGAACACCGGATAGACGTGCCCGACGACCGCCGCCGTCGCGCAGGCGGCCGGCAACCACAGCGCGAGTTCGCCCGTCGGCAGCTGCAGGCCCGGCACGGCAAGCGCCGGCAGCCACGCCGCCGCCAGCCAGCCCTTGCCGATGTCGATCAGGATTACCGGCAGCGCGAACCAGATGCCCTGCGTGCGCAGCGCGTTCGTGCCGCCGGCATTGCCGCTGCCCTGCTCGCGGATATCGACGCCGCGCAGCCGGCCCAGCAGCAGGCTGCCGACGATGGAGCCCAGCAAGTAGGCGAGCAGTACCTTGAAAATGAAGTCGATCAAGAGCCTGTACCGTGATTCAGCCAGCGCCAGGGGTGGTAAAGATCTCGGCGATCATGCAGCGCACGCTGCCGCCGCCCAGGGTTTCGATGCAGGGTACCGGGACAACCAGTGTCGAGTCGACCTGCGCGGTCAACTGGCCGTAGGCGGCGTCACCGAGCGCAGCGCGCGCTGCCGCCGACATCACCAGCACGCGCAGATCCCCGAGCGCCTCGTCCCAGCTCGCGAGCTCCAGCACATTGCCGGCAAAGCCGGCGACAGCGCGCCGATCGATCGTGACGATCTCGCGGCCCGCGCCCGCGAGTTCCCCCAGCACGCGCTCGCGCTCGTGCGGATCGATCGACTCCGCCGCGACCACGACGAACGACGAGCCGATGCTCAGCATGACGTTGGTGTGGTAGTACGGCCGGCCGGACGCGTCGGTCGCGTTGAACACCACCGGCGTATACCCGAACTCGGTGCACCACAGCTCGACCAGCGATTCATCGGTGCGCGGTGAACGGCAGGCATAGGCGATGCGCCCCACATGATCGAGCACGAGGCTGCCCGTGCCTTCGAGGAAGCGACCGTCGGCCTCGGCACCTGACAGATCGACCCAGCGGCGGATCTCGAACCCGCTGCCCTGCGCGGCGGCTTCGACGATCTCGCGGCGCCGCTCGAGGCGACGGTTCGGCGCCAGCATCGGGTACAGCGTGACCGTGCCGTCGGCGTGGAAGCTGACCCAGTTGTTCGGGAACACGGCATCCGGCTTGTGCGGCTCTGCCGTGTCGTCGCAGACCACGACGCCGACACCCTCGCTCTCGAGCGCCCGGCGCAGCGAGTCGAACTCGCGCCGCGCGCGCGTGGCCGGGGGTTCATCCGCTGCGGCAGCCGCGCGCTGCAGCGCGTTGCTGCCCGCCGTCTCGGCGTTGAAGCCGAAGGCAGCGGGGCGCACCAGCAACACGTGCTGGGCAGTCTGGGACGGCGGCGGCGCGGCGGACATGTGGCGGGGATCGTATCGCGGCGGGAACGGGTTTGCGTGCACAATGCGCGGATGCCCGAGTCCGTTCCGACCCTGGATTTCGCCCATGTCGACACGCCCGCGTTCGCGCGCGACATCGGCGCCGCCTACGAGCGCTACGGTTTCGTCGTGATCCGCGGCCATGGCATCCCGGCCGCGCTGACGCGTGACTTCCTCGCCGCGTACCAGGCCTTCTTCGCTCTGCCGGAGGCGACCAAGCGGCGCTACCACGTGCCGGGCGGCGGTGGCGCCCGCGGCTATACGCCGTTCGGCATCGAGACCGCCAAAGGCGCCACCCACCACGACCTCAAGGAGTTCTGGCACGTCGGCCGCGAACTGCCGGCCGGCCACCCGTTCACGCGTTACATGCCCGCCAACATCTGGGTCGCGGAACTGCCGCAGTTCAAGACGCTGTCGCTCGAGATGTTCGAGGCCTTCGACGCGATGGGCCGCGCGCTGCTGCGCGCGATCGCCCGTTCGCTGGGCCTCGCCGACGACTGGTTCGAGCCGACCGTGAACCTCGGCAACAGCGTGCTGCGCGTGATCCATTATCCGCCGCTGCCGCCGACACCGACCGAGAGCGTGCGCGCCGGCGCGCACGAGGACATCAACGTCATCACGCTGCTGATGGGCGCGGAAGAACCCGGCCTGCAGGTACTGAGCAAGCAGGGCCAGTGGCTGGCGGTCAATCCCGAGCCGGGCTCGCTGGTG
>JBIITU010000279.1:0-4676 GCA_044340335.1 Steroidobacteraceae bacterium | reverse complement strand
GGTCACGATCCATGTAACCCGTCTGCGCGGTCAGCTGATAGCCATCGCCGAATGACCAGTCGACTGTCAGCGTGGCTCGCACCTGCTCACGGGCAAGACCGGCAATGTCGCCATAGCGCTTGCCGGTGCGCGGATCCGTGTAGTCGGCCAGGTCCGCCTCGTTGCGAGACACGAGCAGGTCTCCCGGCGCGTTACGCGCTCCGCACGGCCAACCATTCAGCAGTGTGGTCGCCGGTACGGTGATCGCGGGATCGGGCTGCCCGGTCGCCGGGTTGTTGGCCGCAATCGCAATGACCCGCCCGTTGCAGGTCGACCCGTTGGCGACGTTCGATGTCCCGTTCAGTGAGGTGATCGTCGGCACGCCGCCGACGGTAGCGACTGTGGGTACCGGCCGTGCCACGCCCAGCAGCAGGCCGTCGCGATCTTCCTTCCAGCCAGCCTGCAGCCGGATTTCGAGCGACTCACTGGCCTTGAACGTCAGCGCTGCCTCGATCTGATTGGTTTCTTCGTCGCCGATCTCGTTGCCCGTCAGCCGGTTCGTGTACTGACCACCGAACTCATAGTGCTTGATGCTGACGCGCCCGAGCAGTCGATCGCCGACCAGCGGTCCGCTCAGAACGCCGAAGGCTTCGTAATGCCCGTCTTCAGCAGCTGTTGCGGTGACACGCGCTTCCAGTGCCTCACTCGGCCGTTTGCTGACGACGTTGATGGCACCGGCGTAACTGGCGCGACCATACAGCGCTGACTGCGGACCCTTGACGACTTCGACGCGCTGCACGTCTTCGAGCATCAACGACAGCACGCCGTCGCGGACGTAAGCGCCGTCCAGGAACACAGACACGGGTTGCGCCGCCTCCGGGCGGAGCGACGATATGCCGCGCACGACTGGCCTTTCGGCCGTACGACCAAGGTCGGTCGCATACGCGAGACCCGGCGTCGCAGCGGCGAGATCGGTGACATTCATGATGCCTGCGGCTTGCAGTGCTTCGCCCGAAAATGCGCGGATGGACAACGGCACTTCCTGCAGTCGTTCTTCGACCTTGCGCGCGGTGACCACGATCTCTTCAAGCGCCGCGTCGTTCGATTCAGGCGCTTCTCCCTGACCGAGCGCGACCGTGGATGCAGATGCCATCGCGAACCAGGCTGCGAGTGTTCGATAGTTTCTCTTCATCGCGACTCCCCTCGAGACGTTTCGAAATAGCAACACCGCGGCGCGGCGATGTAAAAACTCTTGCATGTTGACAGGATGCTGTCAACAACGCGATCAAGACCGGTTATCTAACGGATGACTTTCGGTCGCATCCACGAAGGACCACATCACACCGTCGGGCGCGACTGCCGTGAAGGCACGCTCGCCGAACTCGTTGATGACGATGGGCGTCACGGCGGTCGCCCCGGCGCGGATCACCGCGTCCCGTGCCGGCCCGATGTCGCGCAGACGCAACGAATAGAGCCCGTGACCCAACGCTCCCGGTCGGGTGTTTTCCCGCAGATCCGGCTGCGGCGAGTCGGCACCGAAGTCGAATATCGTCAGTCGCCCGGATCGCTTGGGTCCGCCGACGTGACAGCGCGCATCATCGAACTTGAGCAGGCGAAAAC
This sequence comes from Steroidobacteraceae bacterium, assembly GCA_044340335.1. Lineage (GTDB taxonomy): Bacteria > Pseudomonadota > Gammaproteobacteria > Steroidobacterales > Steroidobacteraceae > UBA964. Next base: position 3,077 of record JBIITU010000279.1, on the reverse strand, counting down.
CCTGCCCCTGGTCGAGTTCGAGGATGTCGCGTCCGGAACTGCCGATCTCCTGCCACGGGAGCGTGAAGTCGCCTGATCGGACCAGGCCAAGCACCCGATCATAGAAATCGAACCCATCACGTGGGGTGCCACGCGTGACGACGCAGCAATGGGTGAACTGACTGGCCTGCATCAGCGAACCCGGGTTGATGCGGCCATACAGCGGATGCTCCGAGTCCACCCGCTCGAACAGCACCTGGCGATACAGCGGCTGGGCGATCGCCATTTCGAAAGCGCAGGCGATCGGATGTCGAAATGGTTCCCGCCGGGCACCGGGTGCCGGAACGATATCGGGTCGATGCATGCGAATCGACGCACCGGCAAGCCCAGCGTACTTCACGTGCCCGTGGACTCGGGCGATCTTCGCGACGAGTGCGGCGCTCCAGCGGCTGCCGATCGCCTTGAACGGAGCGAATCCGAGGCCCGGACCACGCACCACATCCCACTGCACAAGCCGCACCAGGCCGTGGTCGGAGTCCTGATGGAACAACCGCGCGGCCCGACAACCGCTCGGATGTCCATACAAGAGTCCGGCAGAGGTCGGTGTCAGCTGGCCGACACGACCTACCCGATATCCGAAGGCTTCCCAGTACGCGATCGCGGCCGGCAGATCCGGGACGCCGATCATTACATCCAGTACGCCGCCCACCGACCAGTTGCCATCAGTCATGACTGCACTAACCTCTGACTGGCAACGCGTCGCAGGCGTCGACGAAGGCCCAGGACGTGCCGTCCGGTGCGTCGCAGGTGAAGCTGCGTTCGCCAAGTTCGTTGGTGAGCACTGCCGTGACGCGGTTCGCGCCCGCGGCCAGTGCACGTTCGCGTGCATGCTCCACGTCGTTCACACGCCATGAGTACTGCGAGTAGCCGAGCACCCCTGGGCGCGATGCCGCGCGCGCGTCTGGCAACGGACGATCGCTCGCGAAGTCGAAGAAGATCATCCGACCAGACCGCTTGCCGGCGCCTTCTTCGGATCGTGGGTCGTCGAACCGAACCATCCTGAACCCCTCGCCTGGATCGAGCCTGAGGATGTCCTTGCCGGAGGTGCCGATTTCGCTCCAGCCGAGCTTGAAGTCGCCACTGCGCTTCAGGCCAAGGCAGGCGTCGTAGAACGACCAGGCCGCATCGGGCACGCCCTGCGTAACCACACAGCAGTGCGTGAACTGACTGCCCTGCAGCAGGCAGTGTGTATTGACGCTGCCGTACAGCGGACTCGGGAAGTCCGCGCGTTCGAACAACACCTGCCGCCACAGCGGCTGCAGCAGGGCCATCTCGAATGCGCCGCCGAGCGTGCGGCGGAACGGATCTCGCGCGGTATCTGGCGCGGGCAGGGTGTCGGCATGGAAGATGGAGATATCGCGACCGGCGATCTGGGCGTACTTCGCATGCGCCGCGATGCGCCCGACCTGCGCCACTTCGGCAGCGCTCCAGCGACCGCCCCGCACCTTGAACGGCGACATCCCGAGCCCGGTTCCGCTTGGCCGCTGCCATTGCACCAGGCGGACCAGGCCGTGATCGGCGTCCTGGTGATAGAGCCGCAGTGCGGCACCGCCAGAGTCGACGCCATAGAGCGCGCGACCGAGTGCAGCATCGAAGTCACCACTGCGACCCACGCGATAGCCGTAGCACTCCCAATAGGCGATTGCCTCGACGAGGTCCGGTACGCCGATGAGCACATCGTAGAGCCCACCCACGCATTGCCCGGCTGTTGCAGCTACCGCCATGCCACCCCTCCCCACCTGCCAGACCGATGCTCGCGCGAACAAACTCATATATCCACTTGATTGTCTTTACCCGTCGATACACTCTCTTTATCGATGTTCACCCTTAGGCAGCTGCAGCAGTTCGTGGCGGTCGTCGAGGCACAGAGCTTTCGGCGCGCCGCAGACAGACTGCACCTGAGCCAGCCGGCTCTCAGCGTTGCCGTCCGCGAACTCGAGAGCATCGTCGGTGCTGCATTGCTCGATCGTGCGCGGGACGCCGTGGCGCCGACACCGCAGGGCGAGATCCTCTACCTGCACGCCTGCGCGCTGCTGCGCGAGGCCACATCGGCAGTTGCATCGGTGCGTGAACTGCGCGGGTACGCACAGCGCGAACTACGCATCGGCGTCGGCCCCACGATCTGTCCGACCCGAGTCGCGCGTTCGCTGGACGCCGTGGTGCAGCAGGAACCGGGACTGACATTCAAGATCGTCACCGAGGTCTACGCACGCCTCGAGCCGCGGCTGCGGGCTGGCGAACTGGATCTGGTCATCGCGAAGCGCCCCGGCAGGGCGGTGGACCCGGACATCGATCTGCACAGTCTTGGCACCGACCAAAATGCGGTCATCTGCCGCCCGGGGCATCCGCTCGGCGTGGCGCGCCGGGTGCGGCTGGCACGCCTGCTCGAATATCCATGGGTCTACAGCGAGTCCATCGAACGCATCATCCCGACCTGGGGTGTGCCGTTCGGGGCGCAGGGGCTGTCAGCGCCGCAACCGCGCTGGCTCGTGGACTCGTATCCGTTGGTGGTGTCGCTGCTGCTGTCGAGCAACGCTCTGTCCGTAATGCCTGCGCAGTACGTGGCAGCTGATCTTGCCAGCCGCCGCATCGCCCGCGTCCTGGTCGGTGAAACGCCCTGGTCGTACGAGATCGTCTGCGCCACCCGCCGCGATCGCACGCCAGCGCCCTCTGCACTGGTGCTGCGCCGAGCCCTGCAGCAATGCTTCGCGACTGACGTCGCTAAAGGCGCTGGTTCGCTTCGATGAAATAGCCGTCGGGATCGAAGAACGACAGCCCGCGCATACGGATCACCCGGCCGTCGGCACCGCGGACATCGAACTCGGAGGGCGGTCGCGCCACAACGGCCCCACGCGCGAGGAGCGCTGCATGCAGCGCGTCGGCGCTGGCGCATTGCATGACCAGCACGATATCGCCGATTCCGACCGTGTCGCGTACTCGTAGCGGGGCAGGCTTCGGAGGATCGACGAACTGCAGCAACCCGAGCATCCCTATGACCGGGTCCTTCGCCTTCAGGATGACCAGATGCGTGGTGTCCC
>JBIITU010000278.1:0-4700 GCA_044340335.1 Steroidobacteraceae bacterium | reverse complement strand
CGAACCAGCGGCCGGCGAAAAAGGCGCCAGTGTCGGCAGCAACGATCAGGAACAGCGCGAACAGCATCCAGGCGCCGCCGTCGGCGCTGCCGACACGCAACTGCCCCAGCGCGACCCCGGCGGGCACCAGCGCGAACACGCCCGACAATGCCGCGCCCCATGGCGACATGCGCTGCGGCATCAACGCGAGCCACACCAGCGCCACGCACCACCAGACCGTGACGAGCCCGAGGAACAACCGCAACGTCGGCCGGTCGCTGCAGAAATCGAAGGCGACGGCGAGCAGCACGGCGATCACTGCGACGTAGCAGCTGCGCAGGCCGCGTCCTGCGCCACGGATGAACGCCGACCACTCCCAGGCGCCGAGCAGAATCGCCAGTGCCAGCAACGCCAGCGTGACGGCAGGCGGCAGGTAGAGCAGCACCGCAACGATCACGGTTGCCATCACGAGCGCGGTCAGGATGCGCGACTTAAGCATGCGGCAGCGCGCGATTCTGGTCGCCTGTGCGACCGAAACGACGATCCCGGCCGGCGAAGTCGGCGAGTGCCGCATCGAGATCGGCGCTGCCGAACTCGGGCCACAGCGTGTCGCAGAACCACAGCTCCGTATAAGCCAGGTTCCACAGCAGGAAATTGCTGATCCGGTGTTCCCCGCCGGTGCGGATGAACAGATCGGGATCCGGCACGTCGGCGAGTTGCAGTCGCGCCGACAGCGCGTCTTCGTCGATGTCCTCCGGCCGCAGGTCGCCACTCGCGCAGCGTCGCGCCAGCTCGCGCGCCGCCTCGACCAGATCCCAGCGGCCGCCGTAGCTGACGGCCACCTGCAGCTTGAGGCCGGTGTTCTGCGCGGTCAGCGCTTCGGCGGCAGCCACGCGCTGCTGCAATCGCACCGCCAGCTGGTGCCGCGCGCCGATCATGCGCAATCGCACGCCGTTGGCGTGCAGCTCGTCGACTTCGCGATCGAGCGCCTCGACGAACAAGCCCATCAGGGTCGCGACCTCCTGGGCAGGCCGACGCCAGTTCTCACTGGAGAATGCAAACAGCGTCAACGCGCCGACGCCGAGACGCGCACACTCGCGGATGCACATCCGGACGGGCTCGATGCCGGCCTTGTGGCCGGCCGTGCGGGCCTCGCCGCGCGCTTCGGCCCAGCGCCCGTTGCCATCCATGATGATGGCGATGTGCTGTGGGAGAGCCATGGGTGGGCGCGGATCCATGCGACTAGAGCGCAACGCGCTCAGACCTGCATGATCTCCTTTTCCTTCGCCGCGAGCGTCTGGTCGATCTCGGCGACGTGCTTGTCCGTCAGCTTCTGGATCTCGTCCTGCACGCGCTTGTCGTCGTCCTGGGTGATCAGCTTCTCTTTGAGCATTTCCTTGACGTCGTTCAGCACGTCGCGCCTGACGTTGCGCACCGCGACGCGCGCGTTCTCGGCGTCCTGGCGCACGACTTTGGTGATGTCGCGGCGACGTTCCTCGGTCAGCGGCGGCAGCGGCACGCGGATCACCGTGCCGGCCGTCATCGGCGTCAGCCCGAGGTCGGACTTGAAGATGGCCTTCTCGACCGCCTGCACCGCCTGCTTGTCCCAGGGCGTGATGACGATCGTGCGCGCGTCCTCGATGCCGACGTTGGCGACCTGGTTCAGCGGCGTCTCGTTGCCGTAGTAGTCGACCTTGAGGTTCTCGACCAGGCTCGGGTGGGCACGCCCCGTGCGCAGCTTCTTGAGGTCCGCCATGAAGCTCTGCACGCACTTGGCCATCCGCGCGGTGCAATCCTTCTTGATGTCATCGAGCATGGTGTTTGTCTCCTCAGCCGTTCGTGACCACAGTGCCGATATCCTCGCCGCCGACGATGCGCAGCAGGTCGCCTGCATTGTGGAGGTTGAACACCTGCAGCGGCAGATTGTTGTCGCGGCACATCACGATGGCGGTCTGATCCATGACGTTGAGGCGCTCGTCGAGCACGCGATCGAAGGTCAGGCGCGCATAACGGACCGCGGTCGGATCCTTCATGGGATCGGCGGAGTAGATGCCGTTGACCTTGGTGGCCTTCAGCAGGATGTCAGCGCCGATCTCGATCGCCCGCAGCGACGCGGCCGTGTCGGTCGTGAAGAACGGATTGCCGGTGCCGGCGGCGAACAGCACCACCCGGCCCTTCTCGAGGTGCCGGACGGCGCGGCGCCGGATGTAATCCTCGCAGACCTCGTTGATGCGGATCGCGGACATCACGCGCGCGTAACAGCCGATCGACTCCAGTGCATCCTGCATCGCGAGGCAGTTCATGACCGTCGCGAGCATGCCCATCTGGTCGGCCGCGACGCGATCCATGCCGGCCCGCGCGAGCCCGGCGCCGCGGAAGATGTTGCCGCCGCCGATCACGACGGCGACCTGCACACCCATGCCCAGCAGTTCCTGGAACTCCTGGGCGATCCGCTTGATCATCGCCGGGTCGATGCCGTAGTCGGCCTCGCCCATCAGGGCCTCACCCGACAGCTTGACCAGGATCCGCTTGTACCGTGCGGGCTTGCCAGTCATGCATTTCCCCCTTGAAAAGAACCCCGCCGGAGCGGGGTTCTCATTATCGACATTTTCCCGCCGGTGTCAGTGCGCCCCCGGCGGCGGCGCCCCGGCGCTGGCCTTGACCTGCGCCATGACCTCGCCGACGAAGTCATCCTGCTTCTTCTCGATGCCGGCGCCCACTTCGAGTCGCTCGAACGACTTGACGCTGGCCTTGGCGGCCTTCAGCAGCTTCTCGACGGTCTGGTCAGGGTCCTTGACGAAGGGCTGCCCGAGCAGCGAGACCTCGTTGAACGCCTTGCGCAGGCGACCTTCGATCATCTTCGCGACGATCTCGGGCGGCTTGCCCTCGGCCATCGCCTTCTCGGTCTCGATCTCGCGCTCCTTGGCGAGCACGTCGGCAGGCACGTCGGCAGCGCTCGTGTAGCGCGGATTCGCGGCCGCGACATGCATCGCCAGGTCATGCGCGAGCGTGGCATCGCCACCCTCGACGGCAACCATCGCAGCGATGCGGCTGCCGTGCAGGTAGGCGCCGAGCGCGGTCGGCGCATCGACGACGACGAAGCGGCGCACGTTGATGTTCTCGCCGATCTTGGCGATCAGCGCGCGACGCCGCTCGTCGACGGACTCGCCCGAGGGCAGCTTGGCCGCGAGCAGCGCGTCGAGATCGGCAGCACCGCCCAGCGCGACCTGAGCCACGGCGTCGGAAAACGACCGGAAGTCCGCCTCACGCGCGACGAAATCCGTCTCGCAGTTGACTTCGACGATGGCGCCACGCCGACCGTCGGCAGACTTGGCGAGCGCCAGCACGCCCTCCGCCGCGATGCGCGATGCCTTCTTGTCGGCCTTCGCGATGCCCTGCTTGCGCAGCAGCTCGGCAGCGGCATCGATGTCGCCACCGACTTCGACCAGCGCCTTCTTGCACTCCATCATGCCGGCGCCGGTGCGCTCGCGCAGGACCTTGACCTGTTCAGCTGAGATCGACATGCGTCAACCCGCCTCAGGAACGGCGGCGCGGCGCGCCACCCGGGGGGGCCGGACGACGCCGCGTGGCGCTGGCCGAAGGAGCCGCGGCGTCGACGCCAGCGTCGACTTCGATCGCATCGTCTTCGACCACCGCCTCGACGGCGCCCGGTGCAGCAGCCGCAGCTGCCGCGACTGGGGGACGGCGACGCGCAGCGGCCGGGGCCGGCTTGCGGGCACGCGACGGCGGCTCGCGCCGTGGCTTGGCACGGCCGGAACGCGGCTTCGGGTTGCCCGCTTCATCGAGCTCGACGAACTCGTCTTCGCCGACCGCGACGTTCGGCAGCGCGTCGCGACCTTCCAGCACGGCATCGGCCATGGCGGCGCTGTACAACTGGATGGCGCGCATGGCGTCGTCGTTGCCAGGGACGACGTAGTCGACGTCTTCCGGCGAGCAGTTGGTGTCGACGATCGCGACGACCGGGATGCCGAGCTTGCGCGCCTCGTGGATCGCGATGTTCTCGTGGCCGACGTCGATGATGAACAGGACGTCGGGCAGCGCTTCCATGTTCTTGATGCCGCCGAGGCTGCGCTCGAGCTTGTCCATTTCGCGGCGAAGCATGGTCGCTTCCTTCTTACCGCGCTTTTCGAGCGTGCCGTTGACCTTCATTTCGGTCAGTTCGGTGAGGCGCTTGACGGACTGCCGGATGGTCTTGAAGTTGGTCAGCATGCCGCCGAGCCAGCGCTGGTTGACGTACGGCATGTCGCAACGGTTGGCCTCCTTCTGGACGGACTCGCGCGCCGAGCGCTTCGTGCCGACGAACAGCACGCGACCGCCGTCGGAGACGACATTGCGGATGAAGCCCGCGGCCTCCGCGAACAGCGGCGCAGTCTTCTCGAGATTGATGATGTGGATCTTGTTGCGTTCACCAAAGATGTACTCAGCCATCTTCGGGTTCCAGAAGCGGGTTTGGTGTCCGAAATGAACACCCGCTTCCAGCATCTGTCGCATGGACACGCTGGGCATATCGACTCCTGTCGGGTTAAGCCTCCGCGCATCCCGCTGGCCATCCCGAAAGTGTTCCGCGAGGAACGTGGTTTCAGGACACCCAACCAACGGTGTTCAGATGCGCGTGTGGTTTCGTTGCCAAAAAAGGCCGCGCTTTATACCATGAACTTCCCGTACAAACAACGCCTTACGCCACCCCCTGGCCAGAGGCC
>JBIITU010000027.1:0-17825 GCA_044340335.1 Steroidobacteraceae bacterium | reverse complement strand
GTTCGCCGCTGAAACTGCGATCCGGGAGCACGAGATCGGGGTGCGGCAGGTCGAGGAAGTGCCGCATGCAGTTCGCATGCGAGATGAACTCGGCCCCCTCGTCCTTGAAGATCTGGCCGCCGAGGATGTGGTCCCAGTGCTGGTGGCTGTAGACCACGTAACGCACGGGCAGCGGCGTCAGCTTGCGGATCTCGTCGCGCAGGATGCGCGCCGCTTCCGGCTCGATCGGGTCCGTGACGATGACGCCCGCATTCGTGATCAGGAATACGTTGCGCGTGCCGGTGTAGCGGAACGTGTAGTAGCCCGGGCCGATCTCGGTGACATCCCAGCCCTGCACCGGCACGGGCAGCGCCTTGCTGCCGGCCGGCGCTTGCTGCGCCGCCAGCGGTGGCGATGCGAGGGCGGTCAGCACCAGCGCGGCGAGCGACAGCGCGGCGAGCGACAGCGCTGCGAGCGGCAGGCGCATCGTCAGCTCGCGTAGAACGGCAGCAGCGCTTCGGCCCAGCGCGACATGTCGTCCGGCATCTTCACGAAGCCCGCGCGCGGGAAGTCGCGGGCCGCCTGCTGCGTGACGCCGAGCTGCGGATCCCAGGCGGGCGCGACGAACTGCATCGGCAGCTTGCACTGCTTCAGCTTCGCCTTCAGCGGATAGCTGAAGTGCGCCTGGTAGGCCTTGCGCCACATGCCTTCGGAGCGGAACAGCTCGAGTACGCGCGAGTGCACCATGGCGGGGTCGACGTACAGCGGCTGGCGGATGATGCCGCGCGTGGTGCGGTCGTACCACGGCCAGAAGAGGCCCTGGTCGCGCATCAGGTGCCAGGCCTCGAGCAGGTGGCCGCCGTACCAGTTCGGCTGGATGTCCGGCGTGTAGTTCGCGCGCAGGTCCGCGAGCAGCGCGGCGTCGAAGTACAGCATGTCGGCCATGACCAGGTGTTTGAGCTGCTTCGGTGCCGAGAGCGCGAGCTCGAGGCCGACCATGCCGCCGCCCCAGGTGCCGACAAAGTCGAACTCCTTGATGCCGAGCGACTTCAGCGCCGCGAGCACGTGCTGTGCGTAGTCTTCGACGCTGACGCGATCGCCGGTCAGCAGCGCATCGGACTCGCCGTGACCCGGCAGGTCGATCGCGACGACGGGCCGATGACCGATGAAGCCGCGCGCGATCGGCGCGACGATGTCGGAGGAGCCGGCGGCGTCGTGCATGACGACGACGGTGCGGCCGGCGGCGTCCGTGTTGCGCTGGACGCGCAGCTGGCCGCCCGGCACGGCGACGTACTCGCTCCAGAGTCGGCCTGCGATCGGCGCGGTGCCCGGCAACTTCCCGGCGCGGGCCTTGTTGTGCTTGCGCAGGAAGGCCGCGCACAGGTCGAGCGTCTGATCGCCGGTGCCGCCGGCCTTGACCGTCACGCTCTGCGCCGGGTTGCGGATCCGCGCGAGCTGCAGCGACAGCGGATCGTAATCCGCGGCCGTCACCAGCATCGGAACGCGCATCTGCTGTAGCGCGAGGTCCGAGCGCATCGTGAACGCCGCGCGATAGCCGACCCGGTAGTGATCGCCGGCACGCAGGAAATCGACCAGCCCGGCCTGCAGCGCCGCGGGCGGCGGCACGTTGAACTCGAGCCGATCGGCCTGGGTCTTGGCGTACCACGGGAAGAAGATCGTCTGCTCGCGCATCCGCGACCACAGCCAGGTCAGGTGCGCGCCATCCCACGACGGCGCGAACGGCGGCAGGTAGTTCGCGACCAGGTCGGCGCGCTCCTGCTCGGTCAGGATCACGTAGCCGTTGGCGACGCCGCAGGTGATGCGCGCCGGATACTTCGCCGCAAGGCCGCCCGTGATCATCGCGCCGGTATGGAAGCCATAAGCAGCGGCCTTGTCGATGCCGAGCGCGTCCATGAACTCGACCACCGCGTCGGCGAAGTCCTCGACTTCCGCGCGTTCGACGCCGAGCGGCGTCGACAGGCCGAAGCCCGGCGTGTCGGGCGCGATGCAGGTGAACTGCCCCTTCCAGCGCTCCATGGTCGCCAGCATGTCGCGCGACGACAGCGGCGACTGGTGCAGGCACAGCACCACCGGGCCCTTGCCGACCTGGCGGTAATGCACCTGTCGAGTGCCCCACCGACCGTTGTGGATGGTGGCGAAATGACGCGTGATCTTCTGCTCTGCCATGCGAGACTTCCTCTGCCGGAATGGGGCCGGTACAGGCACGGAAACTAGCACTTCAGATGGCGCTGATCGACGAGTTCCTGCCCGCGTGGCAGTTCCGTGAACGACACGAACGGGTGATCCGGGCCGAACCGGCACGGATCGCCGCCGAGCTGCCGCGCGTGAACTTCGCCGACTCCATGCTGATCGGCTGGTTGTTCGCGCTGCGCGCGCTGCCGGCGCGGCTGCTGCATGGTCCGGATGCGGCGGCAGCGCTGGCGCCAGGGCCGCTGGGCGAGTTCTTCGCGCGCGCCTTCGTGCCGCTGCGCAACGCCGGCGAGCGTGGCCTCGTGATCGGTGCCGTGGGCGAGTTCTGGCGCGCGGCTGGCGGCATTCGCGCCGTCGCGCCCGCGGCTTTCTCGAGCGACCGCACGCCGGGTTGCGCCCGGCTCGCGTGGGCGTTCGACTTCGAACCGCTCGATGCAGCGCGCACCCGGGTCATCACCGAGACGCGGATCGCCTGCAACGACGCTGCGGCGCTGTGGCCCATGCGCGCCTACTGGTGGCTGATACGGCCGGCCAGCGGCTTCGTCCGGCGCGAGACATTGCGACTGCTCGCGCAACGGTGTGAGACTGACGCCGCCCCACTCCAGCGCTGAGTTCCCCTTGTCGACGACACAACCCGGCCTGCGCGATCTGCTCCGCTATCGCGACTTCACGCGTTACGCCGCCGCGCGGTTCCTCGCGACGATCGCGTGGCAGATGCTGGGCGTCGCGGTCGGCTGGCAGGTCTACGCGATCACGCGCGATCCGCTCGACCTGGGCCTGATCGGACTCGCGCAGTTCCTGCCGTTCATGTTTCTCGTGCTGCCCGGCGGCCAGCTCGCCGACCGCGCCGATCGTCGCCTCGTGATGATTGCAGCCTACTTCGTCGAGGCGCTGTGCGTGATCGTGCTGCTCGCCTTCACGCTGTCGGGCAGGGACGAGGTCTGGCCGGTGTTCCTCGCGATGGCGCTGTTCGGCGCGGGCCGCGCGTTCTGGATGCCCGCCGGCCAGGCGATGATCGTCAACCTCGTGCCAGGCGACGTGTTCCCGCGCGCCGTGGGCGCGAACTCGACGCTGTTCCAGGTCGCGATGATCACCGGCCCGGCGCTGGGCGGCGTGCTGTATGCCTTCGGCGAGGTCGCGCTCGACCACGCGGGCGCGCTGCTCGTGTATGCGACCGCGCTGGTCCTGCTCGTGTTCGTCGTGCTGCTGCTCGCCGGCGTCAAGCCGGTGCGCGCCGCGCCGACGGCCGGCCCGGTCACCGCGCACGATTTTTTCGAAGGCCTGCGCTTCGTGTTCCGCAACAAACCCGTGCTCGGGGCGATCTCGCTCGACCTGTTCGCGGTGTTGTTCGGCGGCGCGACGGCGCTGCTGCCGATGTTCGCCGCCGACATCCTCGCGGTCGGTCCCGTCGGCCTCGGCGCGCTGCGCAGCGCACCGGGCGTCGGCGCGGCGCTGATGGGGGCCTGGCTCGCGGTGCGGCCCATCGAGCGGCACGCCGGGCGCTGGATGTTCGGCGGCGTCGCGCTGTTCGGCGTCTCGACCATCGTGTTCGGCCTGTCGACGTCATTCTGGCTGTCGTTCGCGGCGCTGTTCCTGCTTGGGGTTGGCGATGTCATGAGCGTCGTGATCCGTCACATGCTGGTGCAGCTCGAGACGCCGGATGCGATCCGTGGCCGCGTCAGCGCCGTCAACGCGATGTTCATCGGCGCATCCAACGAGCTGGGCGAGTTCGAGTCCGGCCTCACCGCAAAGTGGTGGGGGCCGGTGCCGGCCGTCGTGGTCGGTGGCTGCGCCTGCCTGGTCGTGGTCGGCGTCTATCTATATGCGTTTCCGTCGCTGCGGCGCCTCGACCGTTTTCCGAAGCCGCCGGCCTGATCGATCCGGCAGCGCGTTGCCGCTGCCTTGGCGTGAGTCACACGCGCGGGTGCCCAGCCGAATGCGGCGCACCCTCCCCAACCAACTGAGAACTGCGTCACACGAGTTCCGGGCTCGCGCGCCGATACCCCCGTTGCAGCAGACCGCGGGTGGTCCGTGCGCCTGCGGTTCAGTCATTCGCCTCGGAGGGAAACATGATTCGCCAACGTTCCATCAGCCGTCCCGTCGGCTCCCAGCGTGGTTTCACGCTGGTCGAAATCGCCGTGGTCCTCGTGATCATCGGCCTCCTGCTCGGTGCCATCCTGAAGGGTCAGGAACTCATCGAGAACAGCCGCGTCAAGAATGCGGTCAACGACTTCAACAGCATCAAGGCGGCGTCGTACGGCTACCTCGATCGCTACAAGTCACTGCCGGGCGACGACGGTGCGGTCGGCGCGCTGCAGGCGCGCGGCAGCAACTGGGCTGCGATCACCGTGGGCGGCAACCGCGATGGCGTGATCGGCGCCGGCGCGAATCCGTTCGCCGCGCCAGGCGGTGAGCATCTCGGCTTCTGGCAGCACCTGCGTGCCGCCGGCTTCCTGACCGGCAGCCCCGCCGATGTCGGCGCCGCCGCGCTCGGCAAGAACGCGTTCGGCGGTGTCACGGGCATCGCGTCGCTGACGACGCAACTCGGCAACTTCAACAACCGCGTCGTCTGCATGAGCCAGGTGCCGGGCAAGGCTGCGACTGCGCTCGACAACCAGCTCGATGATGGTCGTCCGGCCAGCGGCACGGTGCGTTCGACGCAGCAGGCCGGCGCGGGCAACACGGCTCCGGGCGCTGCAGCGCAGGCCTACAGCGAGGATCAGCGCTACACCGTCTGCACGTCGCTCTGATCGCGGCAGCGATAGCGGAGCAGCAGCGGTGGAGCGGCTTTATCTCGCGCACTTCGGTCTGGAACGGGCACCGTTCTCGATCACGCCCGACCCGCGCTTCTTTTTCCCGGGCGCGGGTCGCGGCGATCTGCTGCGCGCGATCGAGTACTCGGTGCGCCACCAGGAAGGCATCGTGGTCGTCACGGGCGAGGTCGGCAGCGGCAAGACGATGCTGTGCCGCAAGCTGCTCGATGCGTTGCCGCCGGATCTCGAGTCGATCTACCTCGCGAATCCGTCGCTGCGCCGGCGCGAGATCACGGCGGCGCTGCTGCGCGACCTCGGTGGCGGTCAGCGACCCGATCCGCTCGACGCGTTGCAGCAGGTGCTGATCGCGCGGCACATGGCGGGGCGGCGCGTGATGCTGGTCGTCGATGAGGCGCACGTCGTGCCGCATGAATCGCTGGAGCAGATCCGCCTGCTGTCGAACCTCGAGACCGGCCGGCACAAGTTGTTGCAGATCGTGCTGTTCGGGCAACCGGAACTCGACGACGTGCTGCTCGATCACCGCATGCGCGCGCTGCGTGATCGCGTCGTCGAGCGCTTCGCGCTGCGCCAGCTCGAGCGCACCGCGGCCGGTGACTACCTGGCCTACCGGATGCGCGTCGCGGGCCTCGCGGGCGACAGCCCGTTCGGTCCGGCGGCGGTGCGCGAGATCTGGAATACGGCGGGCGGCCTCGTGCGCCGGATCAACCTGCTGGCCGACAAGGCGCTGCTGTCCGCGTTCGTCCGCGGTCACCGGCGGGTCGATCGACGCGATGTCGACCGCGCCCGTCTCGAACTCGATGGTGCGCCGCGTCCGCGGGTTGCGCCTGCCGCTGAACCTCTTGGAGTCCTGGCATGAAGATCCGAATGCGTGTGGTGTTGCTGGTCGGGAGTGCGGCGCTGCTGTCCGCCTGCGCGAGCCGGCCGACGGCACCGTCGCCGGCGCACCTGCAGGCTGCGCCTGCGGACGTCGCGCGCGCATCCATCCCCGCGCCGGTCACGCGCAGCCTCGACGTGCCGGCGCCGGCTGCGCAGAAGGCGCTGGAGCGGTACACCGTGGTGGTCAACGGCGTCCCGGCCGGCGAGCTGCTGTTCTCGCTGGCGCGCGACGCGCGCGTCAATCTCGACGTGCACCCTGACATCCGCGGCATCGTCACCCTGAACGCGATCGACCAGACCTTGCCGCAGATCCTCGACCGTATCGGCGGCCAGGTCGACATGCGCTACACGCTCGAGGGCAACCTGCTGACGGTCGTCCCCGACACGCCGTTCCTGCGGTTCTACCGGGTCGAGTACCTGAACATGTCGCGCGATGCGTCGAGCCGCACCTCGATCGCCACCCAGGTAGCGACCACCGGTGGCGCCGGCATCGAGGGCGGCGGCGCGCCCGCTGCGACCGGCAACAACTCGAACACGGACATCATCAACACGACGCAGAACCGCTACTGGGAAAGCCTGGTCGAATCGCTGAAGTCGCTGCTGCAGGAAACCGACAAGCTGCTGCCGGCGGACGAGGCTGACAGCGCCGACACCAAGGACGGCGACAAGCCGCAACCCAACCTGCGCTTCCGCGAGGCCGCGTCGGTGATCGCGCAGCCGGAGACCGGCGTGGTCGCGGTGCGCGCGACCTCGCGCCAGCACGCCCGCGTGCAGGAGTTCCTCGATTCGAGCGTGCGCAGCGCGCGTCGCCAGGTGCTGATCGAGGCCACGGTGGCCGAGGTCGAACTGTCCGACGGCTACGAGCAGGGCATCGACTGGAACGTCGTGCGCCGCGGCGCGACCAGCTCACTGGGTTTGACGCTGCGTCCGGGCGGCAGCATCAGCGAACTGCCGGGCGGCACGCCGGTCGGGGCCACCGTGCCGACGCTGGGGCTGATCGAACTGTCTGATTCGCGCGGCCGCACGGATATCGCCTCGGCCGTGCGCCTGCTCGAATCCTTCGGCCAGACACGCGTGCTGTCGAGCCCGAAGATCAGCGTGCTGAACAACCAGACCGCGCTGATCAAGGTGGTCGAGAACCTGGTCTATTTCCAGCTGACCGCCGATTTCACGCCTGGCACCGCCGGCAGCCCGACGACGTTCACGGTCACATCGACGCCGAGCACGGTGCCGGTGGGATTCCTGATGAACGTCACCGCGCAGATCGCGGCGAACGACGAAGTGGTGCTGAACCTGCGGCCGACGATCTCGCGCCTGAACGGCTTCGTCGAGGATCCGGGCGTCGCGCTGTCGCTCGCGCTGGCGCGCCAGTCCGGCGCGCAACTGCCCGATGTCAGCAGCCGCGTGCCCGAGATCCAGACGCGTGAAATGGAATCCGTGATCAAGGTGCGCGACGGGCAGATTGCCGTGCTCGGCGGCCTGATGCGCGAGGAGTCGTCGCACGGCGTCGATCAGGTGCCCGGGGCCGGCCGCGTGCCGCTGCTGGGTGAGCTGTTCAAGTTCCGCTCGAAGCGATCGAAGAAGAGCGAGCTCGTGATCTTCCTGCGGCCGGTGATCGTTCGCGATCCTTCCATGGAAGGCGACTACGCGAGCTACCGGCAGCAGCTGCCTGATGCCGCATTCTTCGACGCGCGCCCCGCCGGCGCCGCGAACCGCTGAGGACGCGCCGATGAGCCTGCTGCTCGATGCATTGAAGGAAGCCGAGGCGCGCAAGCGTGGTCCCGTCGCACCGCCTGCGCCTGAACCGTCCTTCGAGACCGACGGCAATCTCGCACTGGCCGAGGACGTCGCACCCGAGCCGGAGCCGCGCAGCGAAGTCGCGGCGCCGCTCGCGTCCCGCGAGGCAGCGCCCGGCGACGCCCTGCTTGCGGCGCGTGCCGCGCGCGATGCCACTGCTGCCCAGCCTGCACCCGCATCGAATCGCGATCCGGCACTGCGCCCGGCGGCGCCAGCCGTTGTTGCGCCCGCACGCGAGATCAACCTGTTGCCCTGGCTGATCGGCGTGGTCGGCCTCCTGATGCTGGTGCTGGGTGGCTTCGCGCTGTTCGACGCACTGGGGAGCCGTGGCAGCGCCGATCCGGCGATCGCGATGGCGCCAGCGGCGGCACCGGATTCAGCCAGTGGCGCAGCCGCTGGCAGCGGGAACGGAGCCGTCGTCCTGCAGCCACTGCCGACGCCCGCGGCGCCGTCAGGGCCTGCCGCTCCGCGACCGTCCGCGGCGTTCCCGGCGCCGCGCGATGCGCCACCGCGCGCCGCCCGTGCTGCGGTCGCTGCTGCGCCGCCTGCGGCTGAACGACTCAGCATCTCGCGCGAGCCAGCGCCGCTCGCGTCCGCCTGGGCGGCGCTGCAGCGCGGCGATACGGCGCAGGCGGAGCTGCTGTATCAGCGCGTGCTCGACGCCGAACCGGGCCAGGTCGACGCCGAGCTGGGCCTGGCCGTGATTGCGCATTCGCGTGGCGACGATGAGGCTGCGCGTCGCGGTTACCGGCGCGTGCTCGAGTCGGTGCCCGATCATGCGCGCGCCTGGGCGGGACTCGCGGAGCTGGTCGGCGACGGCGAACTCGGCCAGATCGAATCGCGGCTGCGGCAGTTGCTCGCCGATCGGCCTTCTGCGCCGCTGCATTTCGCGCTCGGCAACGTGCTGGCGCGCCAGCAGCGCTGGTCCGACGCGCAGCTCGAGTACTTCGCCGCGGCCTCGCTCGAGTCCCGCTCGGCGGACTATGCGTTCAACGTTGCGGTCGCGCTCGAGCGCATCGGCAAGCCCGCGGCAGCGCTGCCGTGGTATCGCCGCGCCGCCGAGCGGGTTGCCGAGGGGCGCGCTGCAGGCTTCGATCCGGCGGCGATCCGCGCCCGCATCGCGGAGCTCGAGGCCGTGCAGCCGTGAGTACGGTCGCTTCTGAGACGACCGCGCCGCGCGGCCGACTCGGTGAGCGGCTGGTCGCAGCCGGCCTCATCAGCGCCGATCAGCTGAAGATCGCGCTGATCGAGCAGCAGCGCAGCCGCAAGCAGCTGGGCGAAACCCTGGTATCGCTCGGCTTCGTCACCGAGGAGACGTTCCGCGAGGCGCTGTCGGAGAAGCTCGGCGCGCGCAGCATCCAGCTCAACGGGCATGTCGCTGACCGCGCTGCGATGGCGCTGGTGCCGAAAGAGCTCGCCCGCCGGCATCAGCTGTTCCCGGTCAGCTTCGATCGCGAGCGCGGCGAGCTGCATGTCGCGACGGCCGACCCCAACGACGTGCTCGCGGTCGACCAGCTGCGCGCCGAACTGGCTGGCCGCGCCGAGCCGGTCTGGCATCTGGCGGCCGGTGGCGAGATCCTGCGCGCGATCGAGTTGTACTACGGCTACGAGCTGTCGATCGATGGCATCCTGCAGGAAATCGAGACCGGCTCGGTCGATGTCAACACGTTGACCGCGGAACAGGCGCGCGAATACAGCCATCCGGTCGTGCGCCTCGTCGACGCGCTGCTGACCGATGCCGTGCTGCAGGGCGCGTCCGACATCCACTTCGAGCCCGAAGCACAGTTCGTCCGCATCCGCTATCGCGTCGACGGCGTGTTGCGCCAGGTGCGCGCGCTGCACCGGCGCTACTGGCCAGCGATGCTGGTGCGGCTGAAGATCCTCTCCGGCATGAACATCGCCGAGAGCCGCGCGCCGCAGGATGGCCGCATCTCGCTGGTGCTCGCCGCGCGCGAGGTCGATTTCCGCGCTGCCGCGCATCCGACCATCCACGGCGAGAACTTCGTCGTGCGCATCCTCGACCGC
Source organism: Steroidobacteraceae bacterium (assembly GCA_044340335.1). Classification (GTDB taxonomy): domain Bacteria; phylum Pseudomonadota; class Gammaproteobacteria; order Steroidobacterales; family Steroidobacteraceae; genus UBA964. The sequence continues at coordinate 8,163 of JBIITU010000027.1, read as the reverse complement.
AAGCGCGGCCTGGTGCCGCTCGATGGCCTCGGCCTCGAACCGGAAACGCTGGCGACGCTGAAGCTGATGCTGGCGCGTCCCGAAGGCCTGATGCTGATCACCGGCCCCACTGGCAGCGGCAAGACGACCACGCTGTACTCCGTGCTCGGCCACAAGAACTCCGAGCAGGTCAACATCATGACGCTCGAGGACCCGGTCGAGTACTCGCTGCCGCTGGTGCGGCAGACCTCGATCGCGCACGCAGCCAAGCTGTCGTTCGCCGAAGGCGTGCGCTCGCTGATGCGCCAGGACCCTGACATCGTGCTGGTCGGCGAAATCCGCGACAAGGACACCGCCGAAATGGCGCTGCGCGCCGCGATGACGGGCCATCAGGTGCTGTCGACGCTGCATGCGAATTCGGCGCTGCGCTCCATCCCGCGCCTGCTCGATCTCGGCGTGCAGCCGGAGGTGCTGGCCGGCAACCTGATCGGCATCGTCGCGCAGCGCCTGGTGCGCAAGCTGTGCACGTCCTGCCGGGTGCCGGGCGAAGCGGATCCGATGGAGGCGCGGCTGCTCGGCTGTGCGGCCGATGCGCAGATCTTCCGCGCCTTCGGCTGCGAGGAATGCGGCTTCACCGGCTATCGCGGCCGCGTCGCGCTGATCGAGATCGTGCGCTGGAACCGCGAGCTCGACGAGCTGCTGGCGGCGCGCGCGAGCCTGGGCGAGCTGTACCGGGCGGTGCAGGCGCAGGGTTTCGTCGACCTCGCTGAAGCGGCGCTGCGGCGCGTCCGCGCTGGCGTGACCACGCTGGAGGAGGCGGCGCGCGTCGTCGACCTGACCGAGCGGGTGGGCGGATGAGCCTGTATCGCTATCGCGCGGCGGATGCGCAGGGGCGCGTGATCCGCGGCGAGAGCCGCGCCGAGAGCGAGCGCGAGCTCGAGGGCCGGCTTGCGCGGGTCGGGCTGGAGTTGCTGATCGCGCAGCCCGTCAGCAGCCTGCTGCCGGCGTTCCTGCGCCGCGCGCGCCTGCGCGGACGCGACCTGATCAATTTCTTCGTGCAGCTCGAGTCGCTGCTGCGCGCCGGCGTGCCGCTGCTCGATACGCTGGCCGACCTGCGCGATTCAGCGGCGACGCCCGGCACACGGCAGGTGTTGATCGACCTGATCGACCGCATCGAGACCGGCTCGACGCTGTCCGAGGGTCTGGCGGCGCAGCCCGCGAGTTTCGACACGCTGCTGGTCGGCCTGGTGCGCACCGGCGAAGTGACCGGGCGCCTGCCCGACGTGCTCGGCGAGATCGTCCGCAGCCTGAAGTGGCAGGACGAGCTCGCGACCAAGAGTGCCAAGGCGATCCGTTACCCCGCCTTCGTCGCGATCGTGATCTTCGCCGTGATCTGCTTCCTGATGATCTACCTCGTGCCGCAGCTGTCGATCTTCCTCGCCGGCATGGGCAAGGAGCTGCCGCTGCAGACACGCGCGCTGATCGCGACGTCGGCAGTCGTGTCGACGTGGTGGCCGGTGCTGGTCGCCGCGCCCGTCGTGAGCTTCGTCGTGCTGCGCTATGCGTTCGCGCGCAGCGAGCGGCTGCGGCTGGCGCGCGACGGCTGGTTGCTGCGCCTGCCATGGATCGGCGACGTCGCCCGCAAGATCGTGCTGGCGCGGTTCGCGAACACGTTCGCGCTGATGTTCGGCTCCGGCATCGCGGTGCTCGATGCACTGGCGCACTGCGAGCGCGCTGCCGGCAACCTGGCGATCGGACACGCGCTGGGGCGCGCGCGCGCGCTGGTCGGGCAGGGCACGCCCGTCTCCGAGGCGTTCGCGGCGCTCGAGATATTCCCGTCGTTCGTCGTGCGCATGCTGCGCGTCGGCGAGATGACCGGCCAGCTCGACGGCGCGCTGCGCAACGTCAGCTACTTCTTCACGCGCGACGTCGACGAGCAGCTCGAAAGCCTGCAGTCGATGATCGAGCCCGCGCTGACGCTGGTCATGGGCGCCGTGCTCGGCTGGGTCATGGTCGCCGTGCTCGGCCCGGTCTACGACAGCATCTCGCAGTTCGGAGGTTGAGCCCGATGCAGCGCGCAGTCCACTACCTGTCGCAGCACGAGACGCGCAGCTTCCGCGCTGACGGCGCCGCGCTCGTGCCGGGCGACGCTGCGCCGGGCGCCGCGCTGGTCGCCGTGGTCGATTTTCCGGACGAAGCCTATGTGCTCGCGACGCTGCCGATCATGCGGGGCAGTGACGCCGCGCTGCTGCGGCGTCGCCGGCTCGAGCGCGAGTTTCCGGGCGCAACGCTGACCGCACTCGAAGTGCTGCGTCGGCGTTCGGCCGACGGTGTCACCGACGCGGTGATGATGGCCGTCAACGGTGGCCAGGCGCTGCAGGATGCGTTGCTGGAGCGCGCGGCTTCGCATGCCTTGGCGGCGGTCACCACGCCGGCGCTGCTGGCGGCCGAGTGGCTGCGTCGAGCACGCGTCGGCAAGCGCCGGGTCCTGGTGGTGCTGCCGACGCCGGCCGGCGTGCGCCTCGTCTTCATCGACAACGCCCGCACGACGCTGTCGCGGCTGACCGGTCCGCTGTCACCGGGGTCGACTTCAGCCGAGATCGCGCGCACGGTCCAGTATCTCCAGAACACTCAGCGCGTCGAGCGCGGCGAGAACATCGAGTTGTGGTTCTGGGGCGTCGACGATGCCACGGCCGCCGCCTGCGTGCCGACGGGTGCGGCTGTCACGCCGTCTGCGACACCGCGCGTTGCGGCGCTGCCCGATCCGGAGCGGGATGGCCTCGACGCACTGCTGGCGCTTGCCGCGCAGTCACCGGGACGGCTGCAGCTCGCGCCGGACGAGTTGCGGCTGGGCTGGCTCGCGCGTGGTGTCGAGCGCAGCGGCCGGCTGGCCGCAGCGGCCGTGCTGCTGCTCGCGGTGGGCATCGCGGGTGTGCTCGAGTGGCGCGCGTCGCGCCTGACTGCCGAGGTGGCCGAACTCGCTGCGCAGCGCGCGCTGATCGAATCAGACGCGGCGCAGCTCAACGAGTCGCTGCAGCAGCGCGGGCTCAGTCTCGCCGATGTCGCGACGCTGCCGGAGGCGGAGCGCGCGCTGGCGCGCGGTGCACTCGAGTTCGACGCCGTGCTGTCGATGGTCGGCAGCGGCTTTGCGACGCACCCCGACGTGCTGCTGCAGCGGGTCGAGATGCGCGCGGCGGCGACCGACTCGGCGGCTGCGCCACCGCTGGACGGCGGCGGCGATGCGGCGGAAGCAGCCGACGCGGCGGCGACTGAACTCGCCGCGGCGGTGGCGGCCGGCGGCGAAGCCTGTGCCGCAGGTCCGCCTGGCGATCTGGCTGCAGTCGACGTCGAGTTCGGCCTCGCGCCCGGTCTCGACGTGCGTCGCCGCGACGCTGCGCTGGGCGCGGTGCGCGCTGCGTCCGCGGAGCTGCTGCCCTGGCGCACGAGCGCCGCGGCACGAGCCATCGGCCGGCGTGACGCGCTGGTCGCCACTGATGACGTCGATGGCGCCAGCGATGCAGCACGCTGGAACATCTGTCTGCGGCGCAAGGCGGACTCATGAGCGGCCGCCTGTCACTGCTGTGGGCGTCGGCGCACCGGGCGCGGCTGCTGCGGGCGATGATCCTGCTCGGCGCGGCCTTGCTGCTGGGCGCCGTGCTGGTGGGCGTGCCGTCGTTGCGCGCCGCGCGCGCCGCGCAGGCCGAGGACAGCGAGCGCGCGGCAGTGCAGGGTGCGGCAGCGGAAGCCGATGCGATCCGCATGCTGACGGCGGAGCTGGCGACGCGCGAGGCGCAGGTGCGCCGCTTGCGTGCCCGCGGTTTCACGACCGCGGCCGATCGCGTGGCCTGGGTCGAGCTCGTGACCGCCGCTGCGCGCGCAGCGGTGCCGCTGCGCTACAAGGTCGAAGTCGGCGCGGACCTGCTGCTGCCCGTGCCGGTCGACGTGCAGGGCTGGTACGACGCGCGCGGACTTGCCGCGCCGCGACACGTCGCCAACGAGCTGACGCTGGAGGTGCAGGGGTTGCACGAAGTCGAGCTGCAGCGCTTGATCGCGCGGGCCCGCGAGGGTGGAGGCGCGCAGGTGCGTCTCGAGCGCTGCGTCATCGAGCGTCGTGCCGATCGCATGGGTCTCGACGCCGCCTGCGTGCTGCGCCGTCACGCGCTGCTCGCGCCGGCCGCGCCGGACCCGGCGGCCGAGGACCTCCAGACATGAGCGGCGTCACCTGGGTGCGCATCGGCCTCACGCTCGGACTCGGGCTCATGGCCTGTGGTGCCGGCGCGGCCGAACTGCCGCGCGTCTTCTTCACGCCGGCGGAACGTGCCGCAATCAGCGCCCAGCGTTTCGCGGGCCGTCCGTTCGCCGCGGAGTCGGCGACGCTCGTCGCGTCCGGGGCCCCGGCGCCGGCAGCAGTGACGGCGGTCGCGCCGCGCGCGCGGCGCATCGACGGAGTCACGGTCGGGCGCGACGCGCAGCCAGTCGCGTGGATCGGCGGCGAGCGCATCGCGGATGGTTCGAGCTGGGGCGAGTATCGCGTGCGCGTCGAGCGCGACGGCGTCCGGCTGATCGCAACCGACGGTTCCATGCGGCGACTGCGCGTCGGCATGGAGCTGCCGCCGTGAAGCGACAGCGGGGCGCCGCGTTGCTGGCGGTGTTCGCCGTGCTGCTGGCCGTCACGGCCGTCACGGCCGCGGCGACCCTCCGGCAGGCGGCGACGCCGTACGCGCGCGATGCCACCGAACGCCGCGCGCTGGTGCTGGCCCGCGATGCGCTGTGGGGTCATGCACAGGCGCAGCATTGCCTCGCTCCGCTGCGACCCATCGACACGCTGCTGGCCTGTCCCGACAGTGTCGCCGCCGAAGGCGTGGCCGCGCCGGCGTGTGCTGGCACGAGCCGCGGCTGGCTGCCGTGGCGCACGCTGGAATTGCCGCCGTTGCGCGATCGGTCCGGCGCCTGCCTGTGGATCGAACGCAACGGTGCCACGGTGCGCATCATCGCGCCCGGTGCCGCCGGCCCGGGCCAGAGCCGGGTCGCGGATCCGTCGCGGCTGGTCTGCAGCGGCAACTTCAACGCCGCCAATTACCTCGACGCCACCGATCCGGCGCTGACCTTGACGCTCGAGGCCGGCGCGCTCGCCGCGGTGTGCCCATGAGGTCCTCCCGCCATCGCGCGCGTGGTTTCTCGCTGCTCGAGATGGCGATCGTGCTGGTCATCGTCGGCCTGCTGCTGGGCGGCATGCTCGGCAGCGTCGGAGCGCTGCAGCAGCGCCAGCGGTTCGCGCAGACCGAGGGACAGCTCGATGAAATCCGCGACGCGCTGATCGCGTTCGCGGTTGTCAACGGTCGCCTGCCGTGCCCGGCCGATCCCGCCACCCCGAATACCACGGTCGGCGCGGGTCTCGAGCGCCTGCCGACGGCGGCCGGCTGCACCGGCGGTCCTGCGGGCGTGTTGCCCTGGGCCACACTCGCGTTGCCGGAAGGCGATGCCTGGGGGCGGCGCTTCAGCTACCGGGTCAGCGCGGCTTTTGCGCGCTCGCCGGCAGCCATCGACGTGGCGACGGTCGGCGACAACGTCGTGCGCAACAGTGCCGGCGTGCTGCTGGCCGGCTCTGTGCCGGCCGTCATCGTGTCGCACGGCGAAAACACCCGCGGCAGCCGCGGTACGGGCGGTGCGCTGGCGGCGGGCAGCGCGGACGCGCGCGAGCAGGAAAACGCCGATGGCGACACCGAGTTCGTCGCCGACACGCCGGCGGGCGCCTACGACGATCTCGCGCAGTGGATACCAGGGACCGTCCTGATGCACAGATTATTGCAGGCCGGCACCTTGCCCTGAGTCGAGCGTCGCCGGGGAACTCGGCGCCCGGTCAGCCGGTCACAGCACCACGGGGTGTAGTGGCATACTCGCCCCGGGGTCCCGGGGAGAATGCCGATGCGTGCGACTGCTGTCACCGCTCGAACCACCGCCTGCGCAGCACTGCTCGCGGGCACGCTGCTCAGCGGCTGCATGACCGCCAAGATCGAGGAATCGCGCGAGATGCGGACGCAGATCGCGGCGGACGAGGCGGTCGTCATCCTCGCCAAGCCGCAGATCGAGGGCGCCAGCGCCGAAGACGGCTTCATGGACTGTGTCAGCAAGCAGCTGGCGCGCGGTGGTCGTGCGCTGCGAGTGCATGGCAACGACGACTTCGTCGACCGCATGTTTCCGTGGTTCGAGCCTGGCACTGCGCCGACCCGGCCCGAGGGTGTCAGCAGCGTGCTGCTGCAACCGGGCGTCAGCGAGGCCGTGGAGGCGACCGGTGTGCGCTACATCGTCTGGCTCGACGGCGCGACCCGCAAGACCGACGGCGGGGGCAGCCTCGCCTGCGGTGCGGCGCCCGGCGCGGCCGGTTGCATCGGCTTCGGCTGGTGGGAAAAGGAGTCGGCGTACGAGGCGACGATCTGGGATATCCAGCAGGCCAAATCCGCCGGCACGGTTGGCACGAATGTCACCGGTACGTCAGCCATCGTCGGCGCAGTCGTGCCGCTGCCGTTCATCGCGCGCGTCGAGAGCACGGCCTGCGACCGGATGGCAGACCAGCTGCGTTCATTCTTCGTGGGCGAGGAGTCGGCCATGGCCGGCGCGCCCTGACATGGCCGCGCGTCGCCTGCAACGGCGCGCAGCGCCGGAGGCTTCATGATCAACACATCGGTTCGTGCCGCAGTTATCGGGTTGACGCTTGCCGCGCTAGCGGGCTGCGCGACCACGTCCGGCGGCGGTTCGTCCGGCGGTGGCGGCGGCAGCAGCGGTGGTGCTTCCGGCGGCTCGTCCGGTGGCGCGGGTGGTGGCGTGTCGCTGCCGGGGCTGCCCGGCATCCCAAGCGGTGGTCTGCCGGGCGGTGGTCTGCCCGGAACCGGTATGCCTGACTCAATGCCGGGGGGCGGCAGCGGCGGCGCTCCCGGCAGCGCGACCGGCGACACGGGCGGCGCTGCGGATGGAAGTTCGGCTGGCAGTGCGGCTGGCGACGTCGATGCGGCAGCCGATGGCGATCCGGCCGGCACCGCCACGACGGCCGACGAACGTCGCGCCGTTCTCGATGGCGAACTCGACAAGAGCCTGGGTGAGTTCGATGCGACGCTGCGCGGCGAGCAGGACCGCGTCGCGCAAGAGCGCGACTCGCGCGCCGCGACGGCGGCCGGTTCCGCTGCTGTCGACACGTCGTCGGGCGGCGCCACGGGCGCGCGCGAGGCGCGCGCGGGCGACCTGAAATCAGATGCGGCTGCGCGCGAGGCGGCGACTGCCAGCCAGGGCGGCCAGAGCAAGGGTGACACGAACGTCGGTGGCGGCAGCGGCGCGCCGAACCGCGGCATCCCCTCGGGTGAGGACGACGACATCGTCGCGCGGCGTCTGCGGCGTGCCGCCGAACAGGAAACCGATCCTGAGCTGAAGGAAAAGCTCTGGAAGGAATACACCGATTACAAGCGCGGCGCCCAGGGCAGTTCCTGAGGCACCGGAGACGAAGTCATGAGCCACTCCCTGCCTTTCCTGCGCACCGCATCGCTGTTCGCCACGGCCGTGCTGCTGCTGTCCGGTTGTGTCGTCAAGGAGACGCGGCCGCTGCCCAAGCTCAATGCCGTGCAGTCGCAGCAGCAGATTCCCGACGACCAGCTGCTCGACGTCGCGATCCGCGAGTTCGATCCCGGCATCCCGGCGAAGCTCGATGACGAAGAGGAACTCGCGAAGCAGCGCATCTATCCCGACGTGCGCCGCGCCGAGTCGCGCATCCTGCCGTCGAAACTGCGCGCGACGCTCGAGGCCACGGGCCAGTGGGGTGCGGTGCGCGTCGTGCCCGCCAACGTGCAGTTCGTCGACGTGCTCGTCACGGGACGCATCGTCGCGTCCACCGGAACCGAGCTGGAACTCGAGATCAGCGCCGTCGATTCGATGGGCCGCACCTGGATCGACGACAAGCGCTACGAGAGCGTGGCCGACACCGGCTCCTACAAGACCGATGCCGCATTGCGCGCGCGCGATCCGTTCCAGAATGTCTATGCAACCATCGCCAACGATCTGGTCGCGGCGCGCGAGCGCCTGACCGCCGCCGATCGGCGCGATGTCCGCCGCGTCACGAGCCTGCGCTTCGCCGAGGATCTCGCGCCGAGTGCGTTCGCCGGCTACCTGGCCAGGGATGCGGCCGGACTGCTGCGGCCG